>NZ_JBDKSX010000123.1:0-14781 GCF_039680435.1 Mizugakiibacter sp.
CCAGCGGCGTCGCCTCCGTGCCGGGCGCCACGCTGCAGTACAGCTCGGTGCGGTTGCAGGTGGACAGGATCAGCGCTTCCTCCACGCCCGGCTGGCCGGCCAGGTCGGTCAGCGCGGCGGAAGTCTCCTCCGGGGCGAACGCCACCTGTTCGCGCAGGGCGACCGGCGCGGTGAGATGGTTGAGCCCTAGGGCGATCAGCGGCATGGCGCGCGGTGTGGGTGCGACAATCGGCTAAGCTTGGCCTGCGCGCGACAGCGCTGCGGGCCAGCGGCGTGGCGCGCGGCGAAAGGCGCGCCGGCATGGTGATGACGGAGGCGAATTGTGCGGAGCGGGCGTCGCAATATCAAGCAACTGCGGCAGTTTGCAGCGGTCGGCGCGCTGGCGCTCGGCGCGCTTGCCGGCTGCGCGCAGGCGCCGCAGCGCCCGACCGCGCAGGCCCATGCCGCCGCCGCGCAGCCGTTGGCGCGGCTGCAATTGCCGGCGATGCCGGTCGAGCAGGATCTCGCCGCGCAGCTCATGGCCGGCGAATTCGCGCTGGCGCAGAACGATCTGAAGGCTTCGGCGCAGGCCTACGCCAAGGCGGCGGCGCTGTCGGCCGACCCGCGCGTGGCCGAGCGCGCGGTCGGCCTGGCGATTGCGGTCAACGACGCCGACCTGGCCGCCCGCGGCATCGCGCGCTGGACTGCGCTCGGCGCCGACGCCGCGGGTTTGGCGCAGGCGCGCGCCCAGCTCGCGCTCAGCCATGGCGACCGCGACGAGGCGCAGCGCCAGCTGATGGCGCTGACGGCGACCGGCGACGCCGGCTGGCGCGCCTGTGGGCGCGTTCTCAGCGGCGCGCGCGACGCCGCGCTGGCCGGCGCGCTGCTGGAAGCGGTGGCCACGCCCGCGCGGATGCCGCCGAAGAACGAGAGTCTGTGGGTGGCGATGAGCCAGCTCGGCGCGAAGCTGGGGCGGCACGCCTACGCGCAGCGTATCGCCGACGCCGCGCTGCAGCGTTTCGGTGGCACGGCCAGCTACGCCTGGGCCGCGCAGCTCAAGCTGCAGGCCGGCGACAAGGCCGGCGCCAAGGCGCTGTGGGGCAAGGCGCTGGCGAAGTCGCCCAGGGACGCACGCCTGCGGCTCGGCTACGCCAGCCTGCTCGGCGAGCTGGGCGAGAACGCCGAGGCCGCGCGCGTGCTGGCCGTCGGCCCGCAGGATGCCACCACCTACGCCGCGCGCGCCGCCTTCGCCGCGCGCGCCGACGACAAGCGCGCGCTGGCGCGCCTGTATGCCGAACTGAAGGGAGCCGGCGCCGGCGTTCGCGACGCCAGCCAGTACCTGCTTGGCCAGGTTGCCGAGCTGCTCGGCCGCAGCGCCGAGGCGTTGAAGTGGTACGAGCAGGTGCCGCACGACGACGAGCACGCCTTCGACGCCGTCCAGCGCAGCGCCGTGCTGCTGGACAAGATGGGGCGCGGCGACGACGCCCACGCGCTGGCGCGCGAGCTGCAGCAGGACTATGTCGGCGACCCCGCCCGGCAGCGCCAGGCCTACGCGCTGGACGCCGAACTCTATGGGCGCGCCGACGCCATGGACCAGGCGGCCGCGGTGTACACCCGCGCGCTCGGCCTGTTCCCGGACGATACCGACCTGCTGTACGGCCGCGCGCTGGCCTGGGCCGAAACCGGGCGCACCGCCGACGCGGTGCGCGACCTGCGCCGCGTGCTGGAGCTCAAGCCGGACGATGTCGACGCGATGAACGCGCTCGGCTACACCCTGGCCGACAGCAACCAGCAGCTCGGCGAGGCCGAAACCCTGCTCAGGCAGGCGCTGGCGAAGAAGCCCGACGAGCCCGCGCTGATCGATTCCTGGGGCTGGCTGCAATATCGCCTTGGCCACCTCGACCAGGCCGCGCAGTACCTCGCGCGCGCCTGGGACGCGCACAAGGATCCCGAGGTCGGCGCGCACTACGGCGAGGTGCTGTGGGTGAGCGGCAATCGCGACGCGGCGCGCAAGGTGTTCGACGAGGCGCACAAGCTGGACCCGAAGAACCGCGCGCTGAACGCCACCCTGCAGCGGTTGCGCCCGTGAGCCGGGCGATGCACCGACCGCTGCGCCCGCTCGTGGCGTTGGCCGCGCTGGCGCTCGCCGCCTGCGCGCCCGCGCCGGTGCGCCGCGGCGGCGAGGAGCGCGCGCTGCTCGCCGCGCAGGCCGCGCGCGAGCGCGCGCTGGTGCCGCAGGATCGCTGGTCGCTGACCGCGCGCATCGCCGTCTCCAACGGCAAGGACGGCGGCAGCGGCACGCTCGAATGGACGCAGGACGGCGCGGAATACACCTTCGTGGTGCGCGCACCGGTCACCGGCAAGAGCTTCCGCCTGCGCGGCGGCCCCGACGGCGCGGTGCTGGAGGGCCTCGATGCGCGGCCGCTGCGCGACGCCAGCGCCGAGACGCTGCTGGCGCGCGAGCTGGGCTGGCACGTGCCGCTGGCGGACCTCGCCGCGTGGGTCCGCGGCCTGCGCGCCGAGGGCCCCGCCGAGCTGAGCTTCGGCACCGACGGCCTGCCCAGCGCGCTGGCCCAGGACGGTTGGCGGATCGAATACCGCGACTGGTACGCCGACCGCGATCCGCCGCTGCCGCAGAAGGTGTTCGCGGAACGCCCGCCGTACCGCGTGCGCCTGTCGATCGAGCGCTGGCAGCTGCAATGAACGCGTGGAGCGCGTGGCCGGCGCCGGCCAAGCTCAACCTGTTCCTGCGCATCCTCGGTCGCCGCGCCGACGGCTATCACGAGCTGCAGACGGTGTTCCGCCTGCTCGACCGCGGCGACACGCTGCGCCTGCGCGTGCGTGCCGACGGACGCATCGAGCGCGCGGTGGAGCTGCCGGGCGTGCCCGTCGACGCCGACCTGTGCATGCGCGCCGCACGGTTGCTGCAAGAGCGCACCGGCACCGCGCTGGGCGCCGACATCGCGCTGGACAAGCGCATCCCGATGGGCGGCGGCCTCGGCGGCGGCAGCTCGGACGCGGCGACCGTGCTGGTCGCGCTGAACGAACTCTGGGGCTGTGGCCTCGACGCGGACGCGCTGGCGGAGCTGGGCCTGCGCCTCGGCGCCGACGTGCCGGTGTTCGTGCGCGGCCGCTCCGCCTGGGCCGAAGGGGTCGGCGAGCGCCTCACGCCGCTCGCGCTGCCGCCGCGCTGCTACGTCGTGCTCGACCCCGGCGTCCGCGTGCCCACCGGGCCGCTGTTCCAAGCGCCTGAATTGACACGCAATGCCGCGCGGGCGACAATTTCACACTTTCTCTGCGGGACGGCGACGGAGAACGCCTTCGAGCCGGTCGTGCGTGCGCGCTATCCCAGGGTGGCGGCGGCGCTGGACTGGCTCGCCGGCTTCGGCACGGCGCGGCTTTCAGGCAGCGGCGGTTGCGTCTTTCTCGAGACCGACACGCGCGCCGGGGCCGAGGACGTGGCGCGGCGCTGCCCCCCGGAATTCGCGGCCCACGTGGCCGGCGGCGTGGACGTCTCGCCGCTGGTCGCCGCGGTCGCTGCGTTTCGCGTTGGGGCGTCGCCAAGCTGGTAAGGCACGGGATTTTGATTCCCGCATTCGCAGGTTCGAGTCCTGCCGCCCCAGCCATAGGTAAGGTCGCGGAACTTTCGCGGGGTGGTGGCATGACACACGTGGGCATGCCTCCACATTCCCGCCGCGGCCCCGCATGGCGGGCCACGGCGCCCCCTTGACTCAAGGGGGCTGAAAGAACAAGCAAGATCGTTGCAAGGCAGGGTGGTTTCGGTGGTTTTCGCGGTCGACACGACGAGGGGGCGCGCGTGAATACGGCAGGTCTGATGCTGTTCACCGGCAATGCGAATCGCAAGCTGGCGGAGCAGGTCGCGCACCGCCTCGGCATGCCGTTGGGCAAGGCGCTGGTCGGGCGCTTCTCGGACGGCGAGGTGCAGGTCGAGATCGAGGAGAACGTGCGCCGGCAGGAAGTGTTCGTGATCCAGCCGACCTGCGCGCCGACCGCCGACAACCTGATGGAGCTGCTGGTGCTGGTGGACGCGCTCAAGCGCGCCTCGGCCGCCACGGTGACCGCGGTGCTGCCGTACTTCGGCTACGCGCGCCAGGACCGCCGCCCGCGCTCGGCGCGCGTGCCGATCACCGCCAAGGTGGTGGCCGACATGATCGGCACCGCCGGCACCGACCGCGTGCTGACACTGGACATCCACGCCGACCAGATCCAGGGCTTCTTCGACGTGCCGGTGGACAATGTGTACGCCTCGCCGGTGCTGCTGGCCGACATCTGGCGCACCCAGGGCATGAACAACCTGATCGTGGTCAGCCCGGACGTCGGCGGCGTGGTGCGCGCACGCGCGATCGCCAAGCGCCTCGACGACGCCGACCTGGCGATCATCGACAAGCGCCGCCCGCGGCCGAACGAGGCCACGGTGATGAACATCATCGGCGAGGTCGAGGGCAAGACCTGCGTGCTGGTCGACGACATCGTCGATACCGCCGGCACGCTGTGCGCGGCGGCGGCGGCGCTGAAGAGGCGCGGTGCGCGCAAGGTGGTCGCCTACTGCACGCATCCGGTGCTGTCCGGACCGGCGATCCAGAACATCAACGGCTCGCAGCTGGATGAGCTGGTCGTCACCGATACCATCCCGCTGCGCGCCGAGGCGCAGGGTTGCGCCAAGATCCGCCAGCTCTCGGTTGCCGAGCTGCTGGCGGAGACGATCCGCCGCATCGCCTTCGGCGAGTCGGTGAGTTCGCTGTACGTGGATTGACGGGCAAAAGCGTCAAAGATCGAAGGTCAAAGGTCAAAGAGGGAGCGTTGCGGGGTGCCGGCTTTTATTGGCCTTTGACTTTTGATCTTCGACTCACAGGTTTCCGAATCACCGCTCCCCTGGTCGCGGGGGAGTGTTCAGGTCGCCGCGAGGCGGCTCCATGCAAAGAGGCAGTACTGAAATGGCTACCAATCGCGAAATCACGGCCCAGAGCCGCAAGGACGAGGGGAAAGGTGCGAGCCGCCGCCTGCGTCGTGCGGGTCAGGTGCCGGCAGTGGTGTACGGCGCCGACGTCGCGCCGCAGAGTATCCAGCTCGAGCACAACAGCGTGCTGGTGGCGGCGCGGCACGAGTGGTTCTTCTCCTCGGTCCTCGACCTTTCCGTCGACGGCAAGAAGCAGAAGGTGCTGGTGCGCGACCTGCAGAAGCACCCGTTCAAGCTGCAGGTGCTGCACATCGACTTCCAGCGCATCGACGAGAACGCGGTGATCCGCATCCGCGTGCCGCTGCACTTCCTCAACAAGGAGAAGTCGCCGGCCGCCAAGACCTCCGGCGTGGTGATCTCGCACAACATCACGGAAGTGGAGGTCGCCTGCTTGCCGAAGAACCTGCCGGAGTTCATCGGCGTCGACCTGGCCGAGCTGAAAGAAGGCGACATCATCCACCTGTCCGAGCTGCAGTTGCCCATGGGCGTCGAGATTCCCGAGCTGAAGTTCGGCAAGGAACACGACCACCCGGTGGTCACCGCGCACACGATGAAGGAAGAGGTCGAGGAAGCGCCGGCGCCCGCCGAGGGCGAGGCCGCGGCCGCGGCCGCGGCTGCAGCCGCGCCGGCCAAGGCCGCTCCGGCCAAGGAAGAGAAGAAGTAATCCCGCGCGGGCCGGTGGCGCGCGTCGCGGCTGCGGCGCGCGCCACCGGCTTCGCGTTTGCGGAGCGCTATGGCAGGCATACGGCTGATCGTCGGCCTCGGCAACCCGGGTGCCGAACACCTGCGGACCCGGCACAACGCCGGGTTCTGGTTCGTCGATGCGCTGGCGAGCGGCGAAGGCGCGCGCTGGGGGCATGAGTCGAAGCTGCACGCCGAAACCTGCAAGGTGCGCATCGGCGGCGAGCCGGTGTGGCTGCTGAAGCCGACCACCTTCATGAACAAGAGCGGCATCGCGGTGGCGTCCGCGCTGCGCTATTACAAGATCGAGCCCGAGGCGTGCCTGATCGCGCACGACGACCTCGACCTGCCGCCCGGCACCGCACGCCTCAAGTTCGACGGCGGCCACGGCGGGCAGAACGGTTTGCGCGACATCATCGCGCACCTCGGCCACGGCGAGTTCCACCGCCTGCGCCTCGGCATCGGCCACCCCGGCCACAAGGACCGCGTCACGCCGTGGGTGCTGGGCCGGCCGTCCGCGATGGACGAGGACGCGCTGCTCGACGCGGTCACGCGCAGCCTGAACGTGCTGCCGCTGGTCGTGGCGGGCGACTTCAACGAGGCGATGAAGCGGTTGCATACGGTGAATACGGGGGGTGGGCAGTAGGAAGTGGGGAGTAGAGAGTAGGGAATAGCGAATGGGGGATCCTGGTTTCAGCTCTCTCGGCCCTGTTCCCGGAACTCCGACTTTCCATCCCGACCCCACTTCCTACCTCCTATTTCCCACTTCCAGGTTCATCCATGGGCATCAAATGCGGCATCGTCGGCCTGCCGAACGTCGGCAAATCGACCCTGTTCAACGCGCTGACCAAGGCCGGCATCGCCGCGGCCAACTTCCCGTTCTGCACGATCGACCCGAACGTCGGCGTGGTGCCGGTCCCCGATCCGCGGCTGGGCCAGCTCGCCGAGATCGTCAAGCCGCAGAAGGTGGTGCCGACCGCGGTCGAGTTCGTCGACATCGCCGGCCTGGTCGCCGGCGCGTCCAAGGGCGAAGGCCTCGGCAACAAGTTCCTCGCGCACATCCGCGAGGTCGACGCGATCGCGCACGTGGTGCGCTGCTTCGAGCATCCCGACATCGTGCACGTCGCCGGCAGGATCGACCCGATCGCCGACATCGAGACGATCGACACCGAGCTGGCGCTGGCCGACCTCGAGTCGGTGGACAAGGCGCTGAACCGCGTCGAGCGCGCCGCCAAGGCCAACGACAAGGAGGCGCTGGCCAAGCGCCCCGTGCTGCAGAAACTCGCCGCCACGCTCAACGAGGGCAAGCCTGCGCGCAGCGCCGGCCTGGACGAAGAGCAGAAGGCGCTGGTGCGCGACCTGTTCCTGCTGACGCTGAAGCCGCTGATGTACATCGCCAACGTGCGCGAGGACGGCTTCGAGAACAACCCGCACCTCGACAAGGTGCGCGCACGCGCCGCCGCCGAGGGCGCCGAGGTGGTGCCGGTGTGCGCGGCGATCGAGGAGGAGCTTTCGCAGCTCGACGACGCCGACCGCGACGTGTTCCTGCGCGACATGGGGCTGGACGAGCCCGGCCTGAACCGCGTGATCCGCGCCGCGTACAGGCTGCTCGGCCTGCAGACCTACTTCACCGCCGGCGAGAAGGAAGTGCGCGCGTGGACGGTGAGGAAGGGCGCGACCGCGCCGCAGGCCGCCGCCGTGATCCACACCGATTTCGAGCGTGGCTTCATCCGCGCCGAGACCGTCGCCTTCGACGACTTCATCAAGTACAAGGGCGAAACCGGCGCCAAGGAAGCCGGGCGCCTGCGCCTGGAAGGCAAGGACTACCTGGTGCAGGAAGGCGACGTCCTGCACTTCCGCTTCAACGTGTAGGGCGGGGCCGCCCGCTCCGGGCGCCGCGACGGAGCGGCCCGGCCTCGACTGTTCGGGACGCGGGCTCCTGCCCTGGGCACGGCGACGCGCCGCGGTGGCCTCTCCCGCCATCCGCGGGGCGCCTCGGCTTTCCCGTTCTTCCGCGCACGCGCCTTGACCCGGCTTCGCGCGCGGCGGGAGACTGCGCTCGACGCAGCAGCGGGGCGGGTGATGGCAACCGGAACATCCCGGCATGCGCGGCGGGCGGTGCGAACCGGCGCGGCAGGCAAGGCCGGCGCTACGCGCGGGCCGGCACGCAACGCGAAGCGGGCGACGCGCGTCGCACAGCGGCCTGCGCGCGCTGCGAAGAAGCCGGCCAGCGCGGCGAAGCGAACGACTCGCGTCGTGAAGAAGCCGGCCCGTGCGGCAGAACGGCCCGCGCGCATCGCGGGGCGGACGCCGGCGGCCGGGCCCGTTGCCGCACGCGTGCGTTCCCGCACCGCGGTCGCCGCACCGGCCGCGCCTGCACCGCGCGTGTCCGCCGCGTCGCGGCCGCGTCGGCCCGCGCGCCGCGCCGAGCGCGCGGCCGAGTCCGCCCGGCTGGCCTTCCATCTGGACGACGAGGCCGCGCAGTTCCCCTGCGGCGATGCCGCCGTGCGCGCGGCTACCGGCCACGGCTGGGGCGAGTGGCTGCATCTGCTGGAACAGGCGGCATTCGCCGACCGGCGGCCGGCCCACGGCGAGGTCCGCGCCGCCGTGTTGCGGCAGGTGCCGTCGCTGGACGGCTGGTGGGCGCAGATGGTGAGCGTCGGCTACGAGCGCGCGCGCGGCTTGCGCGCGATGCACCAGACCTGCAGCGGCGAGTTCCAGGCCTCGGCATCGAGAACCTTCGCGGCGCCCAGCTTCGCTGCGTTTGCGGCGTGGGCGGACGAAACGTTGCGGCGGGGCTGGCTGGATGCGCCGGGGCTGGAATTCACCAGGCTCAATCCCGGCAGGAACATTCGCGCGCGCCTGCCGGACGGGGCGTTGATCGACATCCGCTTCGTCGACAAGGGGCCGGCCAGGTGCCAGGTGGTCGTCGATACCAACCGTCTGGCCGACGCCGAGGCCGTCGTCGCGACCAAGACGTTCTGGCGGATGCAGTTCGCCAGGCTCGCCGCGTTCCTCGGCGCCTGATTCCCGCTCGACAAGGAGATACCGATGCCCGGCCACCAGCGCGAGGTCGCGTTCCGTTTTCTCGCCCAGCCCACCGACGTCAACTTCGGCGGCAAGGTCCATGGCGGCATGGTGATGAAGTGGATCGACCAGGCCGGCTACGCCGGTGCGGTCGGCTGGAGCGGCGCGTACTGCGTGACCGTGGCGGTCGGCGGCATCCAGTTCGTCGAGCCGATCCTGATCGGCGACCTGGTCACGGTGAAGTGCAAGCTGATCCACACCGGCACCTCCAGCATGCACTTCGCGGTGGACGTGCTGGCGCGCGACCTGAAGACGCAGGCCGAGCGCCTCGCCACCAGTTGCGTGATCGTGTTCGTGGCGCTGGACGCGCCGGACGGCAAGCCGACGCCGGTGCCGAAGTGGGAGCCGCGCGACGCCGACGACCACAAGCTGGCGCAATACGCGCAGCGGCTGGTCGATCTGAGCAAGGCGATGGAGGCGCAGGTCGCCGATTTCCGACCGCAGCCGGCGGCCTGAGCTGCCGCTTCAGAAAATGACGGTGGCGACCAGGTTGTCGATGAAACCGCCCGGGGCGACGTCCTGGCCGGCCGGGATTTGCCCGTAGACGGTGACGTTGTGCGGCGTACCCGAGGTCAGCCCGCTGCCGCCGCAGGGGTCGCGGCGGCTGCCGCGGTAGCACAGTGTGGATGCGAGCGACCCGCCGGTGTCGTCGCCGAACACGGTCGTGTAGGCGGCGTCGAGGTAGAGGTTGTAGCGCAGCGTGTCGGTGGCGGTGCGCAGGGTGCGCGCCGCATAGCTGCCGCTGCTGCCGGTGCTCAGGGTGATGGTCGCCGAGAAGCCGTTCCGCTTCTCGTTGTTCTTTTTCGCGTTGCAGGTGACCCCGAGCGTGCCGTTGGCTGCATCGGCGGCCGGGGCGAGCGGGTCGTAGGTGCCGAAACTGAGCCCGGTGGTCTGGATGCTGCACTGGGCCGCGCGCAGCGGCGCGGCGAGGCACATGCCGCACAGCGCGACGGCCGTCAACACGGCGCAGCGCGCCATGGGCGAGGAAAGGCGACGAAGCTTGTGCCGGCTCATGGCGATCTCCTCGCTCAGAAAGTCACTGTGACGACCAGATTGTCGGCGTAGCTGCCGGAGCCGACGTCCTGGCTGCCGGGCATTTGACCGTAGACCGGGATCGTCACCGGAGAGTTGCCGCCACCGCCGACGCAGCCGTCGAAGAGGCCGGGAAAACATTCGCTCACGGCTTGCGTGCCGCCGCTTCCGTCGCCAAATACGCTCGTGTGGCTGGGGTCGACGTACAGGTTGTAGCGCAGCTGCTCGGCGCCGGCACGCAGCGTGCGGGCTAGGTAGCTGCCCGAAAGGCCCGGCGAGAGCGTGACGTTGGCAGTGAATCCGAACAGAAAATCCGCGCCACTGTAGCGGCAATTCAGCGATACCGACCCGTTGGCCGTCGAGGCTGAGCCCGTCAGTGGATCGTAGACGCCGAAGCTCAGGCCGCTGGTCGAGATGGTGCAGCGCGCAGCGCGTACCAGCGGGCTGGCCAGCAGCGCGCCCAGCGCCAGCACGGCGAGCAGCGCGACCCGGCGGGTGCGGTTCACGGTGCCGGCGTGCATGCCACGCTCCCCAGGTTGCGGATGGGCGCTTGCGACGCGGGCACCTCGAGCGCGCAACGCGCGTAGCTGCCTTCGTGGTGCAGCCGCGCGACATAGCGGCCGGCCGCGAGATCGCCGAAGTAGAAGCTGCCGTCGGCGCCGACCGGCGAGCGCAGCGTCGCTCCGGCGGCATCGAGTTCGAGCGTGCCGTAGCGCACGCCGGCGCCGTCCAGCATCAACTGGCCGCGCACGGCCTGCAGCGGATGCACGTCGAAGCGCACCACCGTGCCGCCGAAGCGCGGCACGCTGACGCTCTCGGCGGTGGCGCCGACCGCGTATTGCGCCGGCACGTCGGCCTGGTCGAGGCCGATGCGGTTGGCCTGGTAGGGCAGCAGCCCCGGCACCAGCACGTCGCCGCGCCCGTCGGTGCGGCCGACCGACTGGTTCTCGCGGGTGACGTCCACGCCTTCCATGCCCGGCACCTCGACCAGCGCGTAGCCGCCTTCCAGCGGACGCCCGGCGAACACGCGCCCGTCCAGCGCCAGCAGGCTGCCGGACACCAGCAGGTCGCCGCCGCTCTGTCCGGCGAAGCGCGTGCCGATCGCGGCGACGCGCGCGTAGGCGTTCTGGTAGTCGAGTTCGGCGCGGCCGGCGAGGCCGTCCGGGCCGTGGCTGGCATCCACCGCGTAGCCGTAGCCGGTGTCGCTGGGCAGCGAGCGCTGCGCGGACACGCCGTAGCTGGTGCCGAAATCGTCGTGCGTGGCGTTGACGCCGAAGCTGCTGCGGCCGAACGGGATCACCAGGTTGGCGAAGGCCTGGGTGTCGGTGGCTTCCTCGTTGGTGCGCGTGCGCGTCAGCGCCAGCAGCAGGGTGGCGCCGTAGCCGAGCCGCACCGAGCCGCTGAGGCCCTGGCTGCGCTGGCGCTGGCCGTCGGCGTAGGTGGCCAGGCCGAGGCTTGCCTGCAGCGTCAGCCGCTCGAACGGCGACCAGCTCGCGTTGGCGTAGCGCTGGCTGCGCACCCGCGCGAACGCAAATTCGTCGCCGAGCCGCCGGTAGTCGCGGCCGTAGAGCTGCACGCCGGTGGAGAAGCCGAAGCTGCGGCCGGTGTAGTCGTAGGCGAACGCCTGGCCCGTGGCGCTGGCGCCGTCGGCGCGGCTGGCGGCCAGCGCGGCGTGCAGGTAGCCGACCGGCAGGCGGATGTCGGCGGACGGGCCGGCGTTGACAAGGTCCTTGCCGGCTTCCACGCGGTAGCCGGCGGTCAGCCAGTCGGTGATGCCCCAGCGCTGGCGCGCCAGCAGGGCGGGGCGGTCGCCGTCGTAGCGGCCGCTGTCCTGCGACGGACGCTCGGCGCCGAGCTGGAACGCGAATTCGCTGAGGCCCGGCGCCAGCGCGGCGGTGGCGCCGTAGAAGCTCTGCTGCAGCTCGCGGGTGCCGCCGAACGGATCGTGCACGACCACGCGCACGTCGTTGCTGCCGGGGCCGAGGCCGAGGCCGGCCAGGCTGAACGGGCCGGCGCCGACCGCGCGCTGCGCAACCAGCACGCCATTCTGGTACACGTCGATGGTGCCGGGCGCCTGCAGCACGCCGGAAACGGTCGGCTGCGGGAAAGTGATCAGGTAGGGATCGAGGTCGAACGCGCGGCCGACGCCGATGCCGCCGATCAGGGCGGTGCCGCCGAGGCCGTCGCTGGAAAAGGCGAACTGGTCGCCGACCGTCCAGCGCCGCATGTGCTCGAGGTCGTCGTACTCGTAGCGGGTCAGGCCGCGGCGCCAGCCGTCGTCGCGGGTCCACGACGCGGTGCTGCGCAGCGCGCCGACGCCGCGGCTGAGGCCGCCGTCGAGGAACAGCGAGCTGCGGCCGGCGCTGCCGACGTCGGCGGCGTAGTTCACGTAGACGCTGGGTACCGCGGCCGGCGCGACGCGACGTGCGCCCGGGTTCACCGCGACCTGCTTCGCGCTCCACGCCTCCGCCGGCAGGACCAGGTCGAGGCGGGTGCCTTGGGCGTCCATGGCGGCTTTCGCGCCCGCCGCGAGCGTGGCGACGTCGATGAAACGACGGTCGGCGACGATCGACACCTGCGCGTTGGCGGTCGGCAGGTCGGCGCGCGCCAGCGCGTCGGCGTCGACCAGGTAGTGGCCGTCGCGCAGCACCACGAAGCTGGTGCCGTAGCAGCGGCCGTTGACGCACAGATCCAGCAGCATGCGCTGGTCCTGGGCGTGCGCGCGGGAGGCCACGGCCAAGGCCATGGCCAGCGCGCTCAGGACGAGGACGTGCCGGCGACGCACGAGCGTTCGTCCGCGATCGTATGTTCCACGGTGACGTCGTCGGCGCCGAGGTGCACGCGGACCGTGCGCGCTTGCCGGCAGGCTTCGGCCGGCGCCGCGAGCTGTACGGGCAGGGTGGCGCCAGCCAGCACGTAGCCGGCGCTGACGTCCTTGGCGAAGAGCTTGTGGCCGTTTGCGTCCAGCAGGGTGACGCCGGCGGTCTGCGGATCCATGCGGCGGCTGCCCGTGTTGGCGAGGTCGAGGCGCAGGCGGCCCTGTTCGAAGCGGGCGCCGGCGAGGCGCGGCGCGACCTTGGCGCCCGCCGGCTCGATGAACACCGGCAGGCTGACCCGGGTCAGCACGCGCAGGTGCACCTGGCCGTCGGCGGCGTCGTCGTCGCCGGGCAGTTCGTTGATCAACAGTCGGTAGGCGCGCTCCGTTTCGGTCACCGGCGCCAGGGTGCCCACGCGCAGCTGGGCGCTGCCGTCGACTGCGATCTCGAGCAGCAGCGGGGTGGCGATCAGTTCGTCGGTGGGTACCGTCTGCCAGGCGCCGGCGGCGTCCATGGTCCAGCGGGTGGTTTCCACCTGCAGGCGCAACGGCGACGTGCCGTCGTTGTGCAGCAGCAGCATCTCGGCCTGGTGCCGGCTGCCCAGTTCGACCCGCAGCGGGTTGATCGAGAAGTTGGCGGCGGTCGCCGTTCCGACGCCCGCGCCGAGCGCCAGTACGGCTGCGGCGCAGGTTTGCCCGATGATGCGGACGAGTCGCGAAAGCATGGTGCGGCTCCGGGCGTGCGCGGCGGCCGGCGGCCGCCGCGCCGCAAGGGCGATCAGAACGTGACCGTGACGGCCACGGTGTCGCTGTAGCTGCCCGCGGGCACGTCCTGGCCGGCCGGGATGCGGCCGTAGGTGTCCAGCGTGGCCGGCGAGGCGATGCCCGCCGAGGTGAACGAGGCCTGGTTGGTGGCGTCGCAGCCCCACGCCTGGGTACGGCTGGCGTCCTTGTAGATCGCGTAGCCGAGGCGGTTGCTGCCGCTGTCGGCCATCTGCCGCGACGGCGCGGCGCAGGTGGAGCCGGCGGCGGCGTTGTTGCCCTGGTTCAGGGTCACGGCGGCCGGGGTGTTCTTGGTGCAGCGCACGGTCACGTTGCCCGCCGCGTCGAGGGCGGTGGTGTTGTTGGCGTCGGCCGGGTCGTAGTTGCCGAACGCGATGTCGGCGGTCGAGACCACCTTGCACGAGGGCACCACGCTGGCGGTGACGTTGAAGCTGCCGGAAGCCGTGCCGGCCTGCGCCTGCATGCCGATCCCCGCCAGCGCCAGCCCGGTCGCGATGAGAGCCGTCTTGATCTTCATATGCCTCTTAACCCCTTGATATGGTTTTGAAATGACGATAACTAAAAAATTTCACCCTTCCTTCGGTCCCGGTCTCCCCCCGAGGTCCCCGAACGGGCACCGAAGGTACGGCGCAGAGGCCGTGGTGCCGGATGCGGATTGAGCAAGGGGCGTGCCAGCGCGGCGCATCATGTCAATTCGTGACGCAAATCACAAATTTGTTTACAGTTGCCGGCCGCGTAGCCCGCAATGTGAGGCACATCACACTACCGGCGGGATTCGGCACCGCCCTCCGGGGCCAGGGACAGGCGGCGGGGCGGGCGGTTGGCGCGGGCGGGAATGCGTCGCGCCGCGTCACTTGCGGGCGTGCAGCGGCAGCCGGCGCAGCCCGGCGCGACGGGGTCTGCGCTGTTGACATGCATGAACGGTGCCGCGAGAATACCGCTTCTTTGTTGGAGGGATACCCAAGCGGCCAACGGGGGCAGACTGTAAATCTGCTGGCTTACGCCTTCGGTGGTTCGAATCCACCTCCCTCCACCAGCTGTACTCCGCGTCGGGCGGGAGTAGTTCAATGGTAGAACCTCAGCCTTCCAAGCTGATGGTGCGGGTTCGATTCCCGTCTCCCGCTCCATTGAAGTTCCCGCAGTGCGGAACCGTGCTCATGTAGCTCAGTCGGTAGAGCACTTCCTTGGTAAGGAAGAGGTCGCTGGTTCGATTCCAGTCATGAGCACCACCTCCCTCGAGGTCGTGGGAACGCTGCAGCCATCCACCATCACTACCTGATCCTGTCGGGGTTTAGCACGCATGTCCAAGGAAAAGTTCGAGCGTAAGAAGCCGCATGTGAACGTGGGCACGATTGGTCACGTGGACCACGGCAAGACGACGCTGACGGCGGCGCTGACGAAGGTGGGCGCGGAGCGGTTTGGCGGC
>NZ_JBDKSX010000124.1:0-34307 GCF_039680435.1 Mizugakiibacter sp.
CAGTAACCGCCGGCGGTGCCTTCCAGAGTGCGCGTCCACGGCTGGTCGAAGGCTTCGATCAGGTTGTACGGCACGCGCGCCTGCGCGGCCCAGGCGAGGAATTCGCGCACGAAGCGCGCCTCGTTCACCAGGCTCGGCACCGCGCCGGCACGCTGGCGGCCGGCGCTGGGCCAGCCGGTCTCGCCGATCAGCACCGCCTTGCCGGGAAACGCCGCGGCGACGCGCGCGCGGATGTCGCGCACGTGCGCGACCGCGTCCCGCACCGGTACGGGATCGTCTTCCCAGTACGGCAGCACGTGGATGGTGATGAAATCGACCGCGTCGGCGAGCCGCGGGTAGCGCAGCCAGAATTCCCACACGTCGGCGTAGGTGGTCGGCAGGCCGGTCGCCGTGCGCACGCGGCGGATGGCGTCGGCGAGCGTCGCCGCCGGCAGCTCGCCGCGCAGCATCACCTCGTTGCCGACGACCAGCGC
Organism: Mizugakiibacter sp.; assembly: GCF_039680435.1. Classification (NCBI taxonomy): domain Bacteria; kingdom Pseudomonadati; phylum Pseudomonadota; class Gammaproteobacteria; order Lysobacterales; family Rhodanobacteraceae; genus Mizugakiibacter; species Mizugakiibacter sp. Next base: position 474 of record NZ_JBDKSX010000124.1, read on the forward strand.
GCGCACCGTGTCGCGGTACTGCCGCGCCAACGCGATGCCGGCGGCGATCTCGCGCTCGTTGGCGACCGGATCGCGCGCCAGCCACACCCCGAGCAGCACCTGCATGCCGTAGCGCCGGGCGATGCGCGGCACGGCATCCATGCCGCCGCCGACCGAGTAGGTGCGCACGCAGCCGAAGCGCGTCGACAGCGCGCGCAGGTCGCGCTCGATGCGCCCCGGCGCGATCACCGCGCGCGGATCCAGCGGCGATTCGCCCGGCTGGTGGAACGGCGTATAGGAGACGCAGGCGATGCGCCCGTCCGGCGCGTCGGCCAGCGCGACCGGACGGCCGAGGCGCCACCAGTACAGGTTGGCGGCGGCGGCGAGCAGAAGCAGCGCGAGCAGCAGCGTGCGGCGCGCAGGAACGATGGGGGACGCCATGCGGATTCCGGGTCGGGAGAACGGCCGGCGCGGCGCGCACGGTGACATGAATTTTACCTGTGCTCGGGCACGCTGCGACTAAAATGCGCGCGAATCGCGCCGCGCCGGAGAACCGTCCGCACCATGTCCGCCCGCCAGCGCCTCCATGTGCGCCTGCTGCTCACCGCCCTCGCCCTCGCCGCGCCGTTCGCCGCGGCCGACGACGACGCCGCCCAGCGCGACGTATTCCGCCAGGCCTACGCGCTGGCGCAGGACGGCGATCCCGGCTGGAAGCGCTACGCGCCGCAGCTCGAGGACTATCCGCTCTATCCCTACCTCGAAGCCGCCGCGCTGGAACACGATCTCGCGCGGGTCGACCGCGCCGCGGTCGAGGCCTACCTGACGCGCTGGCCCGACCTGATCCCTGCCGCCGAGCTGCGCCGCGACTTCCTGCAGGAACTCGCGCGCCGCCGGGACTGGGGCGACTTTCTCGCCCTCTACGATGGCCGCGGCGGCGACACGCTGGCCTGCGCCGCGCTGCAGGCGCGCCTCGCCCAGGGCGCGACGCTGGACTTCGAACGCGACCTCGCCGCGCTGTGGCAGCAACCGCGCCTGCCCGACGCCTGCGATCCGGTACTGGACTGGGCGCGCCAGCGCGGCCTGCTGACCGGCGAGCGCGTGTGGGCGCGCATCGAACGCGCCGCCGGCGCGGGCGCGGCGGGCACCGTCGCCGCGCTGGCGCCGTGGCTGCCCGCCGACGAGCAGGACGCCGCGCGCCGCATCGCCGACGCGCTGCGCGACCCGGCCGCCGCGATGGCCGCTGCGACGGCCTGGCCGGACGCGCCGCGCAGCCGCATGGCGGTGGCGCTGGGCATGCCGCGCCTCGCGCGCAGCGACAGCGGCCGCGCCGAGGCCGCCTGGAATGCGCTGGCGCCGCGCTTCGCCTTCCCCGCCGCCGAGCGCGACCGCATCCTCGCCGCGATCGCGCTGTATCGCGCCACCGACTTCGACGACGACGCGGCGGCGCGCCTGGCCGCACTGCCGGCCGACGCGCAGACCGACGCCACCCGCGAATGGCGCGTGCGCGTGGCGCTGGCCGCCCGCGATTGGAGCGGCGCGCTGGCGGCACTCGACGCGCTCTCGCCCACGCAGGCGCAGGACGCCGAGTGGCGCTACCTGCGCGCGCGCGTGCTCGACGCGCTCGGCCGCAAGGACGAAGCGCGACCGCTGTACGAGGCGCTGGCGCGCGATGCGAACTTCTACGGCTTCCTCGCCGCCGACCGCGTCGGCGCACCCTATGCGATCTGCCCCGAAACCCTCGCCGCGGACGACGCCGGTACGCAGCGCGTGCTCGCCCTGCCCGGCATGCGGCGCGCGTTCGAGTTCCATGCGCTGGACCTGCTGCCGCAGGCGCGGCGCGAATGGGCGCGCGCGTGGGAGGCGCTCGACCCGGCCGGTCGCCGCCTCGCCGCCGACCTCGCCTACCGGCGCGGCTGGTACGACCGCGCCCTGTTCGCGTTCAGCAGCGGCGACGCGCTGCGCCTGTACGAGCAGCGCTTCCCGCTGGCGCGCGAGCAGCGCGTGCTGCGCGAATCGCGCGCGGCCGGCATCGACCCGGCCTGGGCCTACGCGATCATCCGCGCCGAGAGCGCATGGGTCGCCGACGCGCGTTCCGGCGCCGACGCGCGCGGCCTGATGCAACTGCTGCCGAAGACCGCCGAACAGCTGGCGCACGCCGCAACGCTGCCCTACGCCGGCCCCGATTCGCTGTTCGATCCAGCCGTGAACATCCCGCTCGGCACGCGCTACCTGGCGCGGCTGGAACAGCGCTACGGCAACCCGTGGCTGGCCAGCGCCGCCTACAACGCCGGGCCCGACCTGCTGAACCGCTGGCTGTCCACGCGCGGCGACCTGCCGCCGGACCTGTTCATCGCCACCATCCCGTATCGCGAGACGCGCGAGTACGTCGCGCGCATCCTCGCCTTCAGCGTGATCTACGACTGGCGCATGCACGGCCAGGCGCTGGCGCTGTCCACGCGCATGCCGGCATCCGGCCAGGACTACGCGCCACCCACCGCCGACGCCGCGCGCAGGCCGGTGGTGTGCCCGGCGCCGCCGGCGGCGGAAAGCGCGGGCAGCGCGGTGACGCAGCGGCCCTAGCGTCCCGGACGCACCGAATCCGCGCTGCGGACGCACGGAACCGCGCACGCGCCGCCCCTGCCGTCGCCGGAACGGAATCCGCCGTTTCCTTGACGCAGCGCGGCGAAATGCGCGCGCCGTTCGCGGCAGGCTCGCGCGGACGCCGCCGGCCGGCGCGCGCTTGCCGCCGCGACCGCCGCGGCTCATCCTTGCCGCGCCGCAGCGCGCCTTGCGCGCGGCGCGGCACGGAATCCGCCATGTCGTCGGCGCATTCACGGAGGGGTACGCAGATGCCCGCACTACGACTGCTCGTCCTCGGCGGCACCGGCTTCGTCGGCAGCCACCTGCTGCCGCGCCTCGCCGCCGACGGCCACGCGATCACCGTGCTCTCGCGCAACCGCGAGCAGCACCTCGAATTGACCGTGCTGCCGCAGGTGCGCGTGGTCAGCGCCGACGTCTACGACCGCGCCGCGCTGGCGCGCCACCTCGGCAAGGCCGACGTCGCGCTGAACCTGGTCGGCATCCTCAACGAGACGCGCGGCCAGAGCTTCCGCCGCGTCCACGTCGAGCTGACCCATACCCTGGTCGACGCCTGCCGGCAGATGGGCGTGCCGCGGCTGGTGCAGATGAGCGCGCTGAAGGCCGGCCAAGGCGAATCGAAGTACTTACGGACGCGCGGCGAAGCGGAAACGGAGGTGAAGCAGTCCGGGCTCGCCTGGACGCTGCTGCAGTCCGCGGTGATCTTCGGCCACGGCGACGGCCTGGTGACGCGCTTCGCCGGCCTGCTGCGCATCGCGCCGGTGCTGCCGCTGGCGCGGCCGCACGCGAAGATGGCGCCGGTGTACGTCGGCGACGTGGTCGAGGCGATCGCGCGCTGCGTGGCCGCCCCGCGCGAAACCGCGGGGCGCACCTTCGAGCTGTACGGGCCCGACGTGCTGACGCTCGGCGAAATCGTGCGCCTGATCCGCGACGCGATGGGCGTGCGCCGCGCGGTGCTCGGGCTGCCGGACGCGCTCGGCCGGTTGCAGGCCGCGGTCGCCGGATGCCTGCCGGGCAAGCCGTTCTCGCTGGACAACTTCCGCTCGCTGCTGACCGATTCGGTCGGCAGCGTCGACGGCCTCGCCGCGCTCGGCATCGCGCCGCACCGCTTCGCGCCGATGCTGCCGGCGCTGCTGCACGACCGCGGCCGGCAGGCGCGCATCGAGGCGGCACGCGCCACGCTGCGCAGCTAGCAGACCTTTGTCCGGGCCGCCATGCCCGCGAAAGCGGGACTGCGCAGGCAGGAAGCCGTAGCGAACGCCGAAGGCGGCCCAACGGGCACGCCGCAGGAGCGGCGTGTCATCCATCCCGCCATCTTCAATGGATGCCCGCTTTCGCGGACATGACGTCAGTCGATTCGTGCAGGCGCTCGCTGGCGCAGGCGGCGTGGAGCCAAGGATCTTGGGCGCGGATCTGCGCGGACCGACGCGGATGAGCGCGGATGGAGACCGGGCTTTATCCGCGCCGATCCGCGCCGATCCGCGTCCAGGAATCTCTTCGGGGCAGCAATCAACGCATGGCACAATCGCGCCATGCGCATCTATCTGGTCGGCGGCGCGGTCCGCGACAGGCTGCTGGGACGCACGGTCACCGACCGCGACTACGTCGTCGTCGGCGCACGCCCCGAGGACATGCTGGCGCAAGGCTACAAGCCGGTCGGCAAGGACTTCCCGGTGTTCCTGCATCCGCAAACCGGCGAGGAGTACGCGCTGGCGCGCACCGAGCGCAAGACCGGCCGCGGCTACCACGGCTTCGCCTTCCACGCCGATCCGTCGGTGACGCTGGAACAGGACCTCGAGCGCCGCGACCTCACCATCAACGCCATGGCCGAGGACGAGCACGGCGCGCGGGTCGATCCGTTCGGCGGCGCGCGCGATCTCGAAGCGCGCGTGCTGCGTCACGTCTCGCCGGCATTCGTCGAGGACCCGGTGCGCGTGCTGCGCGTGGCGCGCTTCGCCGCGCGCTACGCGCCGCTCGGCTTCGGCGTCGCCGAAGAAACGCTGGCGCTGATGCGCGCCATGGTCGCCGACGGCGAGGTCGATCACCTGGTGCCCGAGCGGGTGTGGGCGGAGACGCAGAAGGCGCTGGCCGAGCCGCAGCCGTCGGCGTTCCTGCGCACGCTGCGCGCGTGCGGCGCGCTGGCCGCGCTGTTCCCCGAAGTCGACGCGCTGTACGGCGTGCCGCAGCGCGCGGAATTCCACCCCGAGGTCGACACCGGCGTGCACATGGAGCTGGTGCTGGACGCCGCCGCGCGGCTGGCGCCCGGCGACGCACGCGTCGGCTTCTGCGCGTTCGCGCACGACCTCGGCAAGGCGCTGACGCCGAAGCACGAGCTGCCGCGCCACGTGATGCACGAGCAGCGCGGCGTCGCGCCGTTGCGCGCGCTGTGCGCGCGCCTGAAGGTACCGGCCGACTACGCCGCGCTGGCCGAGCTGGTCTGCCGCCATCACCTGGTCGCGCACCGCGCGCTGGAACTGAAGCCCGGCACCGTGCTGGAACTGCTGGAGCAGCTCGACGCATTCCGCCGCGGCGAGCGGCTGGAAACCTTCCTGCAGGCCTGCGAGGCCGACAAGCGCGGCCGCCTCGGCCTGGCCGACGCCGCCTACCTGCAGGCCGACTACCTGCGCGCCGCCTTCGCCGCCGCCGCGGCGGTCAAGGCCGCGCCGTTCGTGGCGGACGGCCTGAACGGACCCGCCATCGCCGAAGCGATGCGCAAGGCGCGGCTGGCGGCGATCGTCGCCGTGCCGCGCCCATGTTCGAACTCCGGGTAGTTGTTCACGACCCGTGAATCCGCGAAGAAGCAGAAGGCGCAGATCAATCCATCAAATCATGGCTACCTTCCAGCGACGCCCATCGCAATCACCATTCCGGGATTTTCTACTGCCGCCCTGATTTCTTGCGGTCTTCGTACCCTGGATACTGCATCTCGCTCAGTATCCTGTCGGAATCGAAGGTAAAAAACGTATAGATGACTCGCCGCATTCCCGGCAGCAAGCTTTCCCCCATGTAGTCGTATTCGAGCTCTGACGTGCCATCTGACTTGGTCATCCACCCAGCCGGCTTGCCCAGCTTCTTGACCACCTCGGCTTTAGTGGTGGCACCCACGCGGAATGCGGAAAATCTTTTCGGAGTAAAATTGATACGCCCGCTATCTATTTCTGCTTGGCTCGGAGTCCCGAGAAACAAGCCGCCAGAGCCAGGGTAAGGATCGGGCGACTGACGTGGGGCAACGGCACAGGCCGTCAACAAGGCACATAAGGCCACGGCTATCGTCGATTTCAAGACATCCTCCTTTGTCGTCTTCACCAAATCATCCGAATTGACGTGGAACGCACCTTCACCCGCTGCTTCAGCGATACCAGTGCACCACTGCGTGTCGGGGCTGCGCCACAACGACCACATCGCCGGCGATGCGGTGCTTCAGCACGATGCCGCGATAGAGCAGCATGCCGACCAGTTCGTGCAGCGCCGCCTCGGATTTCTGCAGCGCGCCGCTCTGCGGCAGCGCGTCGCCGAGGCCTTGCGGCGGCAGGTAGCGGAAGTCGGCGGGGAAGCCGCAGGCATCGAAGCCGACGGCGCGGAAGGCCAGCAGCGCGCGCGGCATGTGCAGCGCCGAAGTGACCAGCCAGATGCGTGCGGGCACGCCGTCCAGGCGGCGCGTGTTCAGCGCGTTTCCCCAGGTGGTCTGCGAGCGCGTCTCGGTGCGGATCGCCGCCGACGGCACACCCAGCTTCATCGCGAAATGCGCCAGCAGCGTGGCTTCGGCGAGATCGAATGGGCCACCGCCGCTGACCACCAGCGTGGCGCCGGGCGTCGCGCGCCACAGATCCACCGCGGCGAGCAGGCGCCGCACGCTGGCGGTGGACAGCACGCTGGCGTCGTCCGGCCCCAGCGCGGCATGCTCCATGCCGCCGGCCAGCACGACGATGGTGGCCGGGTGCGGCGCCTGACACCGCGATGGCCGCGGCGCGCGCGCCTCGATCGCACCGACCAGCGCGTTGGCGCCGAGCGGCGTCATCAGCGCGTAGCACAGCAGCTCCAGCGCAAGACCGGACCACAGCGCCCAGCGCGGCAGGCGCCGGCGCGCCAGCCACAGCAGCAGCGCCAGCAGCAGGCCGGCGCCCAGCGGCGACAGCAGCACGTCGGGAAACGCCTGCATCACAGCCGGTGACCCTGGTCGGCCAGCAGCACCTCGGCGGGCAGCGCCAGCATGTCGAGGCCGCGCGCGAACAGCATCACCTGGAAGCGCTCGCCCATCTCGCCGGGCAGGGTCAGGCGCTTGGCCTCCTGCGCGAGGCGGTAGCGCGCGGCTTCGTCCGGCGCCGCCGCGCCGGCCGCGCTGAACGCATCGGCGAGCCCGCTGGCGATCAGGAACTGCGCCTGCGGCAGGTAGGCGCCGACGCTGAAGCCGGCGCTGTTGCCGGCCTCGGCCAGCGCGGTGAAGTCGACGAACGCGGTGAGGTCCTGCAGGCCCGGCATCCAGTACGGATCGGCGTGCGCGCGGTGCCGGTAGTGCGCGACCAGCGTGCCGTCGCTGCGCTCGGCGAGGTAGTACTCGCGGCGCGGATAGCCGTAGTCGACGAACAGCATCATGCCGGCCTCGAGCGCGCCGGCTACCGCCTGCATCCAGTACGGCAACTGCGGCAGCAGCTCGGAGCGGTAGCCGTCGGCGAACGCTTGGCCGAGGTCGGCCTCGAGGTGGCGCACCGCGCCGGCGACCAGCGCGTCGGCGGGACGGTCGACGCGCGCGAAGCGGCCCTCGCCGTCCAGCGCCACGCATTCCTCCAGCACCTCGCCGTGACGCACGGTGAAGCGCGTGGCCGGCAGCGCGTCGATCACCTCGTTGGCGAACAGCACGCCGCGCCACGCGTCTTCCGGCGGACGATCCAGCCACGCCGCGCGCGCCGCCAGCGCCGCCGGCAGCGCCGCGCGCAGCCGCGCCTGCTGGCGCTCGCGCAGGTCGGCGCTGGGTTCGAGGATCAGGTAGCGGCGCGGCAGCGTGTCCGCTTCGGCGAACGCGCGCAGCGCGGCCTCGGCGAACGCGCCGCTGCCGCCGCCGAGTTCGAGGAAATCGGCGTCCGCGCCCAGCGCGCGCAGCGCCGGCAGCACCGCGTTGACCGCGCAGCGCGCGAACAGCTCGCCGAGTTCCGGCGCGGTGACGAAGTCGCCCTCGGCGCCGAACTTGGTGCGCCCGGCGCTGTAGTAGCCCAGCCCCGGCGCGTACAGGCAGCGCTCCATGAAGCGCGAGAACGGGATGTGTCCGTGCGCGGCAATCTCCTCGCGCAACTGGTCGCGCAGGCGCCGGGACAGGGCGCGCTCGTCGGCGTCGGGTTCGGGCAGTGGGGTGGACACGGCTGGATTTCGTCGCCGCGATGTGCGGCAATCACCGGCGCTTGGCGCGAGGGCCGCAAGCATAACAGGCCGTTTGCCGGAGGAAGCCCATGCCCGAACCTGCCCATCCGCGCCCGGTCGTGCTGGTCACCGGCGCCGCCCGCCGCGTCGGCGCGACCATCGCGCGCACGCTGCACGCGGCCGGCTACGACCTCGCCGTGCACTGCCGGCGCTCGCGCGACGAGCAGGACGCGCTGATCGCCGAACTGGAGGCCGCGCGCGCCGGTTCGACGCTGGCCCTGCAGGCGGAGCTGGCCGACACCGATCGCCTGCCCGCGCTGGTCGAAGCGGTCGCGGCGCGCTTCGGCCGTCTCGACGGGCTGGTCAACAACGCCTCCGCGTTCTATCCGACGCCGCCCGGCACGGTCACGCCGCAGCAATGGCAGGAGCTGTTCGCCAGCAACGCCAAGGCGCCGTTCTTCCTGGTGCAGGCCGCGCTGCCGCAGCTGCGCGCGGCGCGCGGCGCGGTGGTCAACCTGGTCGACATCTACGCCGAGCGGCCGCTGGCCAACCACGCCGTGTACTGCATGGCCAAGGCGGCGCTGGCGATGATGACGCTGGCGCTGGCGCGCGACCTCGGCCCCGAGGTGCGCGTCAACGGCGTCGCGCCCGGCGCGGTGCTGTGGCCGGAGGCCGGCAAGGCAACGGCCGAACGCGAGGCGCTGCTGGCGCGCACGCCGCTGGGCCGCGCCGGCACGCCTGAGGACGTCGCCGGCGCCGTGCTGTGGCTGCTGCGCGACGCCAGCTACGTCACCGGCGAGATCGTGCGCGTGGACGGCGGACGCGCGCTGGCGATGTGAGCGCGCCCGCGCGCGGAAACACCGCGCACGGGCGTGGCGTGCGCTGCGCGCGCGTCATCCATGCACCACGCCACGCGCGGCGCGGACGCATGTTCAACCGTCCAGCGAGGCCGGATACAGCGGCTCCGTTTCATGCGGAAACGCCGCCCACAGCTCGGCGAGGGTCCTGCCGCTGACGGGATGGCGCAGCTCCGGCGCGATGTCGGCCAGCGGCTTCAGCACGAACGCGTGGGCGAGCTCCCTGCGCGGGATTTCCAGATGGCCGGGGCCGCGCAGCACCGCGTCGTCGTACAGCACGATGTCGACGTCGAGCGTGCGGCTGGAATAGCGCGGCACGTCGCGGCGGCGGCCGTGACGGTCCTCCAGCGCGTGCAGCCAGGCGTCCAGCGCGAGCGGGTCGAGGTCGGCGTCGAGGCCGACGGCGAGGTTGAGGAAGTCCGGGCCCTCGAAACCGACCGCGGGCGTGCGGTACGCGGGCGAAACGGTCAGCGCGCCGAAGCGCGCGGCGAGCTCGTCCAGCGCCGCGCGCAGGTGGCGTTGCGGTTCGAGGTTGGAGCCGAGGCTGAGCCAGGCGCGCGCCATCGCCTAACCCGGGCGCACGCCGCGCTCGATGTGCACGCCCACCGCCTTCGCGCCGCGCACCGCGCCTGGCTTGGAGAGCTTCAGGCGCACCCAGGCCACGCCGAACTCGTCGCGGACGATCGCCGCGCAGCGCTCGGCCAGCGTCTCCACCAGCTGGAAGCTGGAACCTTCGACGAAGCCGATCAGGCGCTTCGACACCGCCTTGTAGTCGAGCGTGTCCTCGATGCGGTCGCTGGCCGCCGGCTTCGTGTTGTCGAACGCCATCTCGATGTCCAGCGCCACGGTCTGGCGCACGCGGCGCTCCCAGTCGTAGATGCCGATGACGGTGTCGATGCGCAGGTCTTCGATGAAGACGATGTCCATGGGGTGATGTCCGCCGTATTCGATAAGGGTGCGCCCATGCCCACGGGAGGCGCACCTCCGCAACCCCGCGCGCGCCGATGAAACCGGCGCGAGCCGCCCCCCTCGACTCAAGGAGCCCCGGAAAATGCGGCGCACGCCCCGCGCCCACGCGCCGGCCGCCTCGACCGAGGCGATGATGTCATGCGGCGACCGCCGGCAGCGACGCCAGCTCCCAGCGCGGGAACACGCGGATCGCGGCGTCCTGGTGCTGGCCCGCGGCGAGGCGCAGCGCGCCGGCCAGCGCGATCATCGCGCCGTTGTCGGTGCAGAACTCCAGGCGCGGGAAGCAGGCGCGGAAGCCTTCGCGCGCGCCCGCCTCGGCAAGCTGCGCGCGCAGGCGGCGATTGGCGCCGACGCCGCCGGCGATCACCAGGTTGCGCGCGCCGGTCGCCTCCAGCGCGCGCCGGCACTTGATGGTCAGCGTGTCGACGATCGCCTCCTCGAAGGCGCGGGCGATGTCGGCGCGGGTCTGCTCGCCGCCGTCGCTGTCCCGCCAGGCCAGCAGCACCTGGGTCTTCAGGCCGGAGAAGCTGAAGTCCAGCCCGGGCCGGTCGGTCATCGGCCGCGCGAAGCGGTAGGCGCCGGCGCGCCCCTGCTCGGCCAGCCTGGCCAGCGTCGGGCCGCCCGGATAGGGCAGGCCCATCAGCTTGGCGGTCTTGTCGAAAGCCTCGCCGGCGGCATCGTCCAGGGTGTCGCCGAGCAGGCGGTACTGGCCGATCCCGGCCACGTGCACCAGCATCGAGTGGCCGCCGGACACCAGCAGGGCCACGAACGGCGGCGCCGGCGGGTCCGGCTCCAGCAGCGGCGCCAGCAGGTGCCCTTCCATGTGGTGCACGCCGATCGCCGGCACGTCCAGCGCCCAGGCCAGGGCGCGCGCGCAGGCGGCGCCGACCAGCAGCGCCCCGACCAGGCCGGGGCCGGCGGTGTAGGCGACCCCGCCCAGCTCGCGCAGGCCGAGGCCGGCCGCGGCCACGGTTTCGCGCACCAGCGGCAACAGCTTGCGCACGTGGTCGCGACTGGCCAGCTCCGGCACCACCCCGCCGTAGTCGGCATGCAGGCGGATCTGGCTGTACAGCCGGTGCGCCAGCAGCCCGCGGCCGGGGGCGTAGACGGCCACCCCGGTCTCGTCGCAGGAGGATTCGATGCCCAATACGGGTTTTGAAACTGTCCGGTCGCTCACGCTATACTTTGCGGCTCGCCCCTTCGGAAGGGGCAAGTTTACCAGCGGAGAGACCATGCCCAACGTCAAGGTTCGCGAGAACGAGCCGTTCGAGATCGCCCTGCGCCGCTTCAAGCGCACCTGCGAGAAGGCCGGCGTTCTGGCCGAGACCCGCAAGCGCGAGTTCTACGAGAAGCCGACCCAGGAACGCAAGCGCAAGCGCGCCGCGGCGGTGAAGCGCCACCTGCGCCGCCTGTCGCGCGAAACCGCGCGCCGCACGCGCCTGTACTGAGTCCAGGTTTCGCCTTCTCCGCTGGCCGGTGCCCGGCGGGTGCCGGCTTTTGCGTCTCGAGGATTCCCGCGCCATGTCGCTGAAGGACCGCCTCAACGAGGACATGAAGACCGCCCTCAAGGCCGGCGACAAGTCGCGCCTGGGCGTGATTCGCCTGATCGGCGCCGCGGTCAAGCAGCGCGAGGTGGACGAGCGCATCGCGCTCGACGACGCCCAGGTGCTGGCGGTCATGGAGAAGATGCTCAAGCAGCGCCGCGACTCGCTGGCGCAGTTCGAGCAGGCCGGCCGCAGCGACCTGGCCGCGCAGGAAAGCTTCGAGATCGGCGTGATCGAGGCCTACCTGCCGGCCAAGCTGTCCGACGCCGAGCTGGACCGGCTGATCGACGCCGCCATCGCCGAATCCGGCGCGGCCTCCGCCCGCGACATGGGCAAGGTGATGGCGATCGTCAAGGACAGGGCCGCCGGCCGCGCCGACATGGGGCAGGTTTCCAAGCGGGTGAAGGACAAGCTGGCGGGTTGAGTCGCATCCCCCGCAAGCAGCGAACGCCGCCTGCGGGCGGCGTTTTCGTTCGGTGCGGACCGCGCCACGGGCGCGGCGCTTTTCCGGCCCCGGCATGGCATGCTTGACCGATCATGCGCGGCCGCATCCCCGACCAGTTCATCGACGACCTGCTCGCCCGCGTCGACATCGTCGACGTGATCGAGCGGCGCGTGCCGCTGAAGAAGGCGGGGCGCGAGTGGACCGCGCGCTGCCCGTTCCACGACGAGCGCTCGCCGTCGTTCTACGTCAGCCCGGTCAAGCAGTTCTTCCACTGCTTCGGCTGCGGCGCGCACGGCAGTGCGATCAAGTTCCTGATGGACTACGAGCGCCTGGAATTCCAGGACGCGGTCGAGGAACTGGCGCAGTCGGTCGGCCTGAAGGTGCCCTACGAAGGCGGCGCCGAGCGCCCGCGCGAGGACAAGACCGACCTCTACACGCTGCTCGACGCCGCCGCCGCGTTCTACGAGGCGGAGCTGCCGAAGCACGCCGAGGCGCAGGCCTACTGCAAGCGCCGCGGCCTCGACGCCGAGACGATCAAGCGCTTCCGCATCGGCTGGGCGCCGGGCGGCTGGGACGGCGTGCTGAAGAAGCTCGGCACCACGCCGCAGCGCGCCAAGCTGCTGGACGAGGCCGGCATGGTGTCCAGCAACGAACGCGGCAAGTACGACCGTTTCCGCGAACGCCTGATGTTCCCGATCCTCGACCGCCGCGGCCGCGTGATCGCATTCGGCGGAAGGATCCTCCCCAGCGCCAACCCCGCGCGCGAAGCCCACGAAGCGGGCGCTCCCGCCGCCACTTCCCCCAAGAAGGGCGACGGCCCGAAATACCTCAACTCGCCGGAAACGCCGCTGTTCCACAAGGGCCGCGAGCTGTTCGCGCTGTGGCAGGTGAAGCAGGCCAACACCAAACTGGACAAGCTGTTGGTGGTGGAAGGCTACATGGACGTGATCGCGCTGCATCAGGCCGGCCTGCCGATCGCGGTGGCGACGCTCGGCACCGCGACCACGCACGACCACGCCGAGCTGCTGTTCCGCGCCGCGCCGGACGTCTATTTCTGCTTCGACGGCGACCGCGCCGGCCGCTCGGCGGCGTGGCGCGCGCTGGAATCGGTGCTGCCGCGCCTGCGCGACGGCCGCCAGGCGTACTTCCTGTTCCTGCCCGAGGGCGAGGATCCGGACACGCTGGTACGCAAGGAAGGCAAGGACGGTTTCGAGCAGCGCCTGAAGCAAGCGATGCCGCTGTCGGACTACTTCTTCGAGGAACTGGCGCACGACGTCAACATGGCCAGCCTCGACGGCCGCGCGCGCCTGGCCGAACGCGCCAGGCCGCTGCTGGCGCGCCTGCCCGACGGCGCGTTCCGCGACCTGATGGTCCAGGAGCTCAGCAAGCGCACCGGCGTGCACGCGGCCGCGGTCGGCGGCGCCGCGGCCGCGCCGGCGGCGCGCGCCGCGCCGCGCGCGGTCGCCAAGCGCAGCCTGGTGCGCAGCGTGATCACGCTGCTGCTGGCGCAGCCGAAGCTGGCCGAGCTGGCCGCGCCGCCCTACCCGTTCGCGGCGCTGGACAAGCCCGGCATCGGCCTGCTGATCGAACTGCTGGAGATCGCGCGCGCGCGGCCGGGCCTGACCACGGCGACGCTGCTCGAACATTTCGCCGATCGCGCCGAAGCGCCCGCGCTGCACAAGCTCGCGGTGGTCGAATTCCCCGGCGACGGCGACGACGCCCTGCGCACCGAGTTCCTGGGCGGCCTGCAGCGGCTGGCCGAGGAATCCAACCAGCAGCGTCTCCTCGGCATCCAGGACAAGATCCGCCGCGAAGGGCTGGCCGCGCTCAGCGCGGAGGAAAAGGCCGAATACCAGGCGCTGGCGCTGAAGAAGAAGAACCAGGACCTCGCACGCCAGAGCAGGACCTAGGGTCGGCCACGCCGCAGTCCGCCGGATGGGCTTCGCGGCACTCGATCCATCCCGCGCGAAGGCGCGCGACGGCGCCTTCGCCGAGACAGGCCGGAGACGGCCATGTGCCGGCCGCCCCGGCCGCGTGGCTCAGTGGGGCCGCCGCGTCGCGGACTCGCCCGACGCCATCTTGCGCTCCTTCCCGCCGCCGAACATCTGCGGGTAGACGATGCCCTGGCTGAACGCGCCGAAGTGCTTGCGCGTGATGTCGTGCACCTGCTCCGCGGTGGTGGCGTTCGTCCAGTCGCGTTGCAGCTCGAACATCACCTGCTGCCAGGTCACCGGGATCGCGCCGGCGAGCATCATGCGCTGCACGGCGATCTCGTGGGCCTCGCTGGTCGGCGCGCCGCCGGTGTCGGTGACCGGATACGCCCGGTAGCCGTCGCCGATCGCCGACAGCGTCGTGTAGGTCAGTCCGACATGCGACCACAATCCCGCGATCAGCAGCTTGTTGCGCTTGGTCTTCTTTACCGCAGCGAGCACCTTCTCGTCACGCCACGCATCCAGCGCAGTGCGGTCGATCGTGGGCACGTCGGACGGCAGCACCGCCTGCAGATCCATGAACAGCGGACCGTTGATCGAATTCGAGGCCAGCGTGCTGACCACGATCGGCAGATTGAAGGTTTCCGCCGCCCGCGTCAGCGCGACGACATTGTTGATGACGACATCGCGATCGCGCGACTTGACCGCGAAGAGCATCTGCGCCTGGTAGTCGAGCAGCAGCAGAGCGCAGTTGGAGGGTTCCAGCAACTCGAAATTATTGGACTGTGTTGGCATGACGGATTCTCCGGCAATTTCGACGCCGCATCGGTAGGATTCACAGCGGCACGCCGAAAGCTACACCAACGCAAACACGCTGCCATCGACGCATCGATCATGCCCGCGCCGCGCGATCGCCGCACAATCGAGGAAACGATTCAGCGCGCGCTCGGGAAGATAAACGCGGCGTGAGAAAGGCGTAACGCCAACATCAGAAATACCGAAATCCCGGCGCGTCGCGCCGCGCGCACGTGTTCGTGCAGCAACACAAGTTCACACGCGCTCGCCGCGAGGCTCGAAGCGCTTCACCGCCGCTCCGGCATCGCGATGCGCGCGCTCCGCGGCGGCGAGGTGACGCGCGATCGCCAGCCCCAGCACGCACAGCGCGGCGACGTAGTGCGCCGGCGCCAGCGGCACGCGCGCGATCATCAGCGCCACCGCCAGCGGCGTCAGCCCGCCGAACACGGCGTAGGCGACGTTGTAGGCGAAGGCGACGCCGGAGAAGCGCACCGCGGCCGGAAACGCGCGCACCATCACCACCGGCACCACGCCGACCACGCCGACGCAGAAGCCGGCCGCGGCGTACAGCGCGAACAGTCGTTGCGGCGCCGCGCCGAGGCCGAGATACAGCGCATACACCGCGACCAGCAGCGCCGCGCAGCCGAGCCGCAGCGCGCGCGCCGCGCCCATGCGGTCGGCCAGCGCGCCGAACGCGACGCAGCCCAGCGCCAGCGCCAGCGTGGCGAGACTGTTGGCCTCCAGCGCGCGCGCCGGCGCGAAGCTGTACAGCTTCTGCAGCAGCGTCGGCGTCATCAGGATCACCACCACGATCGCGGCGGTCAGCACCCAGGTCAGCAGCATCGACAGCGCGACCGCCCGGCCGTGGCCGCGCAGCACCTCGCGCAGCGGCAGTCCGCGCACCAGTCCCCGGCGCGCGCGCAGCACCTCGAACACCGGCGTCTCCGCCAGCCAGCGGCGCAGGAACACGGCGAAGAAGCCGAACACGCCGCCGAGCAGGAACGGGATGCGCCAGGCGAACGCCAGCACGTCGTGCGGCGCATACGCCTTGGTGACCGCAGTCGCCACCAGCGAGCCCAGCAGGATGCCGAGCGTCAGTCCCGCGGTCAGCGTGCCGCAGGCGAAGCCGACGCGGCGCGCGGGCACGTGCTCGGCGACGAACACCCACGCGCCCGGCACTTCGCCGCCGACCGCCGCGCCCTGCAGGACGCGCAGCGCGAGCAGCGCCAGCGGCGCGGCGTAGCCGACGACGGCATAGGTCGGCAGCAGGCCGATCAGCAGCGTCGGCACCGCCATCAGGAACACGCTCAGCGTGAACATGCGCTTGCGTCCGCCGCGGTCGCCGAAGTGCGCCATCACCACGCCGCCCAGCGGCCGCGCCAGGTAGCCGGCGGCGAACAGGCCGAACGCCTGCAGCTGGCGCAGCCAGTCGGGCGTGTCGGGCGGAAAGAACAGTTGCCCGATCGTCGCGGTGAAGTAGACGAAGATGATGAAGTCGTAGAACTCGAGCGCGCCGCCGAGCGACGCCAGCGCCAGCGTCTTCAGGTCGCGGCGGTCGAGCGGGCGTTCGGCGGGCGGCGCGCCGGCGGTCTCGCGGGTCATCGGCAACGCGGCCTCAGAGCATCTTCGCCAGCCGCTTGCCGATGCTCTCCGGCGTGTCGGTGGGCGCGAAACGCTCGAGCACGCGGCCGTCGCCGTCGACCAGGAACTTGGTGAAGTTCCATTTGATCGCCTCGCTGCCGAGCACGCCTTTCGCTTCCTTCTTCAGGAACCGGTACAGCGGATGCGCGCCGCCGCCGTTGACCTCGATCTTGGCGAACATCGGGAAGCTGACGTCGTAGTTCAGCGAGCAGAAGTTCCTGATCTCGGCCTCGTCGCCCGGCTCCTGGTGGCCGAACTGGTCGCAGGGGAAGCCCAGCACGACCAGCCCCTTGTCCTTGTATTGCCGGTACAGCGCCTCCAGCCCGGCGTACTGCGGGGTGAAGCCGCACTTGGAGGCGACGTTGACGATCAGCAGCGTCTTGCCGCGGTAGGCGTCGAGTTTCCGCTCGGCGCCGTCGATGGTGGTGGCGCTGAAATCGTGGACGCTGGCCATGGCGCGCTCCGGCAGGGACGGATCGCGCTAGTTAGCCACCGCCGCGCGCGTTTGGGAAGCGCGCCGGCCGCGCCGCGGGCGCACCGCTAGAATGCCGCTGGCATGCGCGCGCTCCGCTACCGCCCCGACCCGTTCACGCTCGCCCTGCTGGCGACGGTCGTGCTGGCCACGCTGCTGCCGCCGCGCGGCGCCGTCGCGACGGGCTTCGACCGCGCCACCGACGCCGCGATCGCGCTGCTGTTCTTCCTGCACGGCGCGCGGCTCGCGCGCGCGGCGATCGTCGCCGGCATCATGCACTGGCGCCTGCACCTGGCGATCCTCGCCAGCACCTTCCTGCTGTTCCCGCTGCTCGGTCTTGCGCTGAGGCCGCTGGCCGGGGCGCTGCTGACGCCGGAGCTGTACGCGGGCGTGCTGTTCCTGTGCGCGCTGCCGTCGACGGTGCAGTCCTCGATCGCGTTCACCTCGCTGGCCGGCGGCAACGTGCCGGCCGCGGTGTGCGCGGCGTCGGCGTCCAACCTGCTGGGCATCTTGCTGACGCCGCTGCTGACCGGCGCGCTGCTGGCGGCGCGCGGCGGGCCGGCCGCGCCGCTGACGGCGGTGCGCGACATCGTGCTGCTGTTGCTGGTGCCGTTCGCCGCCGGCCACCTGCTGCGGCCGTGGCTGGGCGGCTGGGCCGAGCGCCATCGCCGCCTGCTGCGCTACACCGACCAGGGCACGGTGCTGCTGGTGGTCTACAGCGCGTTCGGCGCCGCGGTGGCGGGCGGCCTGTGGCGCGACACGCCGCCGCGCGCGCTGGCCGGCACGCTCGCCATCGCCGCGCTGCTGCTGGCGGCCGCGCTCGGCCTGACCGCCTTCGCCGGGCGTCGGCTCGGCTTCGACCGCGCCGACCGCATCACCCTGCTGTTCTGCGGCTCGAAGAAGAGCCTGGCCAGCGGCGTGCCGATGGCGAAGCTGCTGTTCGCCGGCCAGGCCGCGGGGCTCGGCGCGATCGTGCTGCCGGTGATGGTGTTCCACCAGTTGCAGTTGATGGTGTGCGCGGCGATCGCGCAACGCTACGCCGCGCAGGCGCGGCGCGCGCCGACGCCGGCCGAAACCGAGGAAGCCGCCGATCTCGCCGACTGAGCGCGGGCTCAGCCGATGCGCTGGTAGATGAAATCCGGCTGCAGCGCCGGCGCGACCAGCCAGTGGTCGAGCAGCAGGAAGGCGAACAGCGCCATCAGGTAGACGATCGAGTAGCCGAACACCTTCATCGCAAAGCGCTCGTCGGGCGGCTTCATCAGGCGGATCGCGTAGTAGAGAAAGCCGCCGCCGAGCACCGCCGCGCCGCCGAGATAGAACACGCCGCTCATGCCGGTGAGGTACGGCAGCAGCGTCACCAGCACCAGCAGCACGGTGTAGAACAGCACGTGCCAGCGCGTGTATTCGACGCCGTAAGCCACCGGCAGCATCGGCACGCAGGCGCGCGCGTAGTCGTCGCGGCGGAAGATCGCCAACGCCCAGAAATGCGGCGGCGTCCACACGAAGATGATCAGGCACAGCAGCAGCGCGTACGGGTGCAGCGCGCCGGTGACGGCGGTCCAGCCCAGCACCGGCGGCACCGCGCCGGCGATGCCGCCGATCACGATGTTCTGCGGCGTGGCGCGCTTCAGGAACGCCGTGTAGACCACCGCGTAGCCGATCAGCCCGGCGAAGGTCAGCACCGCGGTCAGCACGTTGACCCACAGCGCCAGCACCAGCATCGATGCCGCGCCCAGCGTCAGCGCGAACGCCAGCACTTGCCACGGCTGCAGCGCGCCGGTAGCGAGCGGACGGTGCGCGGTGCGCGCCATCACGCGATCGATGCGCTGGTCGACCAGCTGGTTCAGCGCCGCTGCCGAGGACGAGGCCAGCCAGATGCCGAGCGTGCCGAACAGCAGCGCGCGCCACGGCGGCACGCCGGGCACGGCGAGGAACATGCCGATCACGGCGCAGAACACCAGCAGCGCGACGATGCGCGGCTTGGTCAACATCCAGTACTGGCGCACGACATCGAGCATGGCCGCGCCAGGGTGGGCTTTCGACGAGGAGGCTGCAAGCATGAGCGGGACTCAGTCCGGATCGGTACGCGGCTGCGTGCGCGCCAGCAGCGCCAGCATGGCGGACAGCAGCAGCGCGGCGACGGCATTGTGCGCGGTCGCCAACGGCAGCGGCAGGCCGAGCACGACGTTGCCGATGCCGAGCGCGACCTGGGCGAGCAGGGCGATGCCGATGGCGATGCCGTAGCCGCGCAACCCGGCGCGCACCGCGCGCAACGCCAGCCAGCCGAGGTAGCAGAACACCGCCAGCGCACCGAGGCGGTGCGCGATCTGGATCGCGCTGCGCGCGGCGGCATCGAGGATGCCGCCCTCGTAGTTGACGCCGATGCCGCGCCACAGCACGAAGCCTTCGCGGAAATCGGTCGGCGGCCACCACTGGCCGAGGCACCCGGGAAAATCGCTGCCGCAGGCCAGCGCGGCGTAGTTGGCGCTGGTCCAGCCGCCCAGCGCGATCTGGCAGGCCAGCAACGCGAGGCCGAGGGCCGCGAAGCGGCGCAGCCGCGCGAACTCCTCGCCGTCGGCGCCGACCCGCGACAGCCGCAGCGCCGCGTAGGCGAGCAGCGCGAACGTGGTCAGCCCGCCGAGCAGGTGGCCCATCACCACGATCGGCTTCAGCAGCAGCGTCACCGTCCACATGCCGAGCATGGCCTGGAAGATGATCACCGCCAGCGCGACCACGGCGATGCGCCAGGGCGCGGCGCGTCCGAGGCGCGCGGCGACGGCGAGCGGCAGGCCAATCGCGCACGCCGCCAGCGCCGACGAGAACACGTGCTCGCCGCCCACGTACATGCCGACGCCCAGCGCCGCCGCGGCTGCGGCGGCGAACAGCGCCCAGCGCGCCGCCGGCCGCTTCCACGCCGCGGTCAGCGCCAGCGCCAGCACCAGCACGCCCAGCGTGCCGGCGATCATGCGGTGGAACTGTTCGCGCCACGGCTTGCCGGCCTCGACCGGGCGCATCGGGAACGCCTCGTTGGCGCGCGCGATCTCGTGTGCGTGGGTCGGCCAGGCCGCCTGGCCGTAGCAGGTCGGCCAATCCGGGCAGGACAGGCCGGCGTTGGACAGGCGCACGAACGCGCCGAACACGATCACGCAGAACGCGAACGCGGCGGCAAACCAGGCCAGCCTGGCGGGCAGCGACAGCGGGCGGCGCGGCGTCACTTGACCACCTTCTGCAGGTCCTTGAGCAGCAGGTTGGCGTCGTAGCCGTCCGGGTAGGCGGTCAGCGCGGTGCCGTCGGGCTCGACCAGCAGCGCGGCCACGCCGTCGGCGCGCGTCGCGCGGAACGCCGCCAGCCGGCCGGCGTCGTCGCGGCCGACCGCCCAGCTCGCCAGCAGCGCGCGCGCGGCCGCATCCGCCGGCGGTTCGCCGACGTAGAGCAGGCGCAGCAGCAACTCCTTGCGGTTGATGCGCACGCGCGCCGCGTGCAGCAGGCCGAGTTCGCGCACGCAGGCCTGCGCGCAGCCCGGGCCGGGCAGCACCACCAGCGTCCAGCGCGGCGCCGTGTCCTTCCACGCAAAGCGGCCGCCGTCGGCGAGCGTGACCGGCGCGTCGCGCAGGCTTTGCTGCGGCAGCACCGGCGTGCCGTAGCTGCGGGTGCCCGGGTGCCAGCCGGCGTACGCCAACAGCAGCGCGGCCACGAACGGCGCGGCGAACACGGCGAACAGCGCGAACAGCTGCAGGCGCGAGCGGCGAGGCGGATTCATTGCGGCTCCTCATCGGGTTCGCGCCGGCGGTGCAGCGCGAGGAAGATCACCACCGCGGCGATGGCGAACGAGAACCACTGCAGCGCGTAGCCGAGATGCCGCGCCGGCGGCATGACGTCGGGCGTCCACAGGCGCACGTACGGGCTGGCCGGATCCCGGTCCAGCAGCAGCACGCGCGGATACAGGCGGCGGCCGAGATCGGCGCCGACCGCCTCGAGGTCGAGGTAGATGGTCAGCTTCGGCCAGCGCGCCTCATGCGGCAGCGCGTCGCCGCCCAGCTTCAGCCCGGTCGGCGGCGGCGGCGCGTACAGGCCGGTCAGCGTGGTCGCGCCCGCCGGCAGCGGCGGCAGCTCGGGCAGGCGCCGCTGCGCGCCCTGGCGCGGCAGGAAGCCGAGGTTGACCAGCAGCGTGCCGCCCGCATCCGGCGCGAACGGCGCGAACACGCGCACGCCGACCTGGCCGCCCACCACCTGGTCGTCGAGCAGGTAATCGCGCTGCGGCAGGAAGCGGCCGGGCACGCGCACGTGCGGATAGCGCTCGGGCGCGACGCGGCCGGCGACCGCGGCGAAGTCCTCCACCGGCGCCTGCGCGGCCGCGGCGAACAGCCGCAGCAGCGCCTCCTTCTCGTCGGCGCGGTGCAGCTGCCAGAAGCCCAACCGCACGAACACCGCCACGCCGACCAGGGTCAGCGCCAGCGCGAACCACGACGGGCGGCGCAGGCGCATCATCCCGGCCGGGCCCCGCGCACCGCTATACTGTGCGCTCGATCATTCGCCGGATTCATCGCATGGCGGCCCTGTACAAATACGCGCTCATCGTCCTGCTGCTGGTGGTGATGTTCAACCTCGGCCAGGCACTGTATTTCATGATGACCGACCGCGGCCGCACCAACCGCACCGTTTGGGCGCTGACCCGCCGCATCGGCTTCTCGCTGCTGCTGATCCTGCTGGTGATCATCGGCATCGTCACCGGCCTGCTGCAGCCGCACGACCTCGCCGGCTGAGCCGCCGCACGCCGCGCCGCGGCCCGCGCGCGGCGGATTCGTCGTCCCGAAACGATCGGGCCGGCTTGCGCCGGCCCGTCGCGTCGCGTTCGCGCGTCCGGTCAAAGGACGTACACGAACATGAACAGCCCCAGCCACACGAAGTCGACGAAGTGCCAGTACCAGGCCACCGCCTCGAAGCCGAAGTGGTTTTCCTTGTCGAAGTGGCCCTTGGCGCAGCGGAACCAGATCACCGTCAGCATGATCGCGCCGAGCGTCACGTGCAGGCCGTGGAAGCCGGTCAGCATGAAGAACGTCGAGCCGTAGATGCCGCTCTGCAGGGTCAGGTTGAGGTGCGTGTAGGCCTCGATGTACTCGTGCGCCTGGAAGAACAGGAAGACCGCGCCCAACAGCACGGTGGCGGCGAGGAAGCCGAGCAGCTTGCGGCGCTGGCCCGCGCGCAGCGCGTGATGGGCGATGGTGACGGTCACGCCGGAGCTGAGCAGCAGCAGCGTGTTCAGCAACGGGATGCCCCACGGCCCCATCGTCTGGAACGCGCCGCCGATGTCGCCGGGGCCGTTGGTCGGCCAGGTGGCCGTGAAGTTGCTCCACAGCACGTCGTGGGTGATCGCGCCGTGCCCCTCGCCGCCCAGCCACGGCACCGAGAGCGAGCGCGCGTAGAACAGCGCGCCGAAGAACGCGCCGAAGAACATGACCTCGGAGAAGATGAACCAGATCATGCCCATGCGGAACGAGGAATCGACCTGGCGGTTGTACATGCCGCCGACCGACTCGCGGATCACGGAGCCGAACCAGCCGACCACCATCGACAGCAGGATCGCGAGGCCGGCGAACATCACCCAGCGCCAACCGTCGTTGCCGTTGATCCAATGCGCCGCGCCGACCACGGTGGTGAACAGTCCGACCGAACCGACGATCGGCCACTTGCTGCCGTGCGGGACGTAGTAAGCACCTTGCTGAGCCATGCTGGGATCCCCGATGGATTTGCTGCCGTTCAGCCCGCCGGTGCGGCCGGCGCCGCGGCCTGCGCGGCGCGCCGTTCGGCGAGCTGGTTTTCGTAGAACGTGTACGAAAGCGTGAGCGTCTTGACGTTCGCCGGCAGGCGCGGGTCGACCACGAAGCGCACCGGCATCCGCCGCGATTCGCCCGCCTGCAGGGTCTGGTCGGTGAAGCAGAAGCACTCGACCTTGTTGAAATACAGCGACGCGGTCTGCGGCGCGACGCTCGGCACCGCATGGCCGGTGATCGCGCGCGCGGAGACGTTGCGCGCGTCGTACCAGGCCAGCGTCATCGCGCCCGGGTGCACCGTCATGCGCACCGCCTCCGGCGCAAACTGCCACGGCAGCGCGCTGTTGACGTTGCCGACGAACTCCACCGTCACCTCGCGCGTGGCGTCGACCTTGTACGCATCGACCTTGCCGGCGCTGGCCGGGCCTTCCTCGAGCTTGATGCCGAGCACGTGCGTGCACACGATGCGGTAGATCGGCACGCAGGCGAAGCCGAACAGGAACATCACCGCACCGACCACCAGCGCGATGCGGATGACGCGCGCGTTGCCGCGGCGCATGCGCCCCTGCGGATCCGCGCTCATCCGAGCACCCCCTTCAGGATGATCATCACGAACAGCGCGACCGCGACCGCGGCCGCGATCCACGCGGTGCGGCGCACGCCGGCGCGGCGGGCTTGCGGGTCGTAGCTGTCAGGTGTCGGACTCATCGATGCTTACCGGCGGAACCCGCGCCCGCCCCCGCAGGGGGAGCGGACGGCGGGAAGGCGGGTTCGTATCCGTTCAATGGCTCACGTCGCCGTGCGCCAACAGGCTGTCGTCGACCAGCGGCGGCGTCGAGAACGTGTGGTACGGGGCCGGCGAAGGCACCGTCCACTCCAGCCCACGGGCGCCATCCCAGGCGCGCGCGTCGGCCTTGGCGCCATGCCTCTTCGAGTGCCACAGGATGAAGAAGAACATGAACGGGGTGAAGAACATGCCGAACGCGCCGATCGAGCTGATGAAGTTGAAGTCGGCGAACGCCACGTTGTAGTCGGGGATGCGCCGCGGCATGCCGGCCAGGCCGAGGAAGTGCTGCGGGAAGAACAGCACGTTGGCGAACACCACGCTCCACCAGAAGTGGATCTTGCCCCACTTGTCGTTGTACATGCGGCCGGTCCACTTCGGCCACCAGTAGTAGATCGCGCCGATGATCGAGAACAGCGCGCCGGTCACCAGCACGTAGTGGAAGTGCGCCACCACGAAGTAGGTGTCCTGGTACTGGAAGTCGGCCGGCACCACCGCGGTCATCACGCCGGAGAAGCCGCCGATGGTGAACAGGATCACGAACGCGATCGCCCACAGCATCGGCGTCTCGAAGGTCAGCGAGCCGCGCCACATCGTGGTCAGCCAGTTGAACACC
Source organism: Mizugakiibacter sp. (assembly GCF_039680435.1). NCBI lineage: Bacteria > Pseudomonadati > Pseudomonadota > Gammaproteobacteria > Lysobacterales > Rhodanobacteraceae > Mizugakiibacter > Mizugakiibacter sp. The sequence continues at coordinate 24,228 of NZ_JBDKSX010000124.1, forward strand.
TTCACGCCGGTCGGCACCGCGATCAGCATCGTCGCGTACATGAAGAACAGCTCGCCGCCGAGCGGCATGCCGACGGTGAACATGTGGTGCGCCCAGACGATGAACGACAGGAACGCGATGCAGGCCAGCGCGTACACCATCGCCTTGTAGCCGAACAACGGCTTGCGCGCGAAGGTCGGCACGATCTCCGAGATGATGCCGAACGCCGGCAGGATCATGATGTACACCTCGGGGTGCCCGAAGAACCAGAAGATGTGCTGGTACATCACCGGGTCACCGCCGCCGGCGGCGTTGAAGAAGCTGGTGCCGAAGTACTTGTCGGTGAGCAGCATGGTCACCGCGCCGGCCAGCACCGGCAGCACCGCGATCAGCAGGAACGCAGTGATCAGCCAGCTCCACACGAACACCGGCATCTTCAGCAGGTCCATGCCCGGCGCGCGCATGTTCAGGATCGTGGCGATGATGTTGATCGCGCCCATGATCGAGCTGATGCCCATCAGGTGGATCGCGAAGATCATGAAGGCGATGCCGTTGCCGCCCTGCAGCACCAGCGGCGGGTACATGGTCCAGCCGCCGGCCGGCGCGCCGCCCGGCATGAACAGCGTCGACAGCAACAGCACGAACGCGAACGGCAGGATCCAGAACGACCAGTTGTTCATGCGCGGCAGCGCCATGTCGGGCGCGCCGATCATCAGCGGCACCATCCAGTTCGCCAGGCCGACGAACGCCGGCATGATCGCGCCGAAGATCATCACCAGCGCGTGCATGGTGGTCATTTCGTTGAAGAAGTACGGCTGCACCAGCTGCAGGCCGGGCTTCATCAGTTCGGCGCGGATCACGCCGGACATGGCCGCGCCGATGCAGACCATGGTGAAGGAGAACACCAGATACAGCGTGCCGATGTCCTTGTGATTGGTGGTGAACAGCCAGCGGTCGAGGAAGCCCTGCGGCTTCTCGTCGTGGTGGTCGTGGGTGGCCGCATGCGTAGCCATGACTGGCACCTCTTCTGTGCGATCTGGTTCGTTCAACCCCGGCCCGCGGGGGTCGGGACATTCGTCTGCGCGGTATGCGCGGCCTGGTCGACGGCGCTGGCCGCTTCCTGCGCGGTCAGCCACTGCTCGAACTCTGCCTTCGGCACCGCCTTGACCACGATCGGCATGAAGCCGTGATCCTGGCCGCACAGCTCGGCGCACTGGCCGCGGTAGATGCCGGGCTCGTCGATCTGCGTCCACTGGCTGTTGACGATGCCGGGAATGGCGTCCTGCTTCCAGCCGAGCTGCGGCACCCACCAGGCGTGGATCACGTCGTCGGCGGTGATCACGAAGCGCACCTTGACGCCGGCCGGCAGCACCAGCGGGTGGTCGACGTTGAGCAGGTAATCGTCGAAGCCGTCGGCGCTCTTCAGCGACCACGGATCGAGGCCGGAACCGAGCTGGCGCACGCGGTCGTTCTCGCTGTCCAGCTTGGAGATGAAGCCGACGCGGTTGACCGGCTTGCCCTGGTAGTCGACGTAGTCGTAGCGCCACTTCCACTGGTAGGCGGTGATCTTCACCGTCATGTCGGCGCCGCTGGTGTCGGTCATGCGGATCATGGTCCGGGTCGCCGGCCAGGCCAGGCTGATCAGGATCAGCACCGGAATCACCGTCCACACCAGCTCCAGCTTGGTGTTGTGGCTCCACGTCTCGGCCACCGCGCCTTTCGATTTGCGGAAGCGCACCATGGCCACGATCATCGCGCCGAACACCACGACGCCGATGCCCACGCAGACCCAGAACGCCAGCATGTGCAGGCCGTAGACCTGCCGTGAAGTGTCGGTGACGCCGGAGGTGAGATTGAGCTGCCAGGGCTGCGGGTTGGCCCACGCGGCGCCGCTCGCGAGCGCGCTCGCCGCCGCCCACGCCCCTGCCTTTCGCCAGATGCCGCCAAATTTCATGTCTTGCACCCTGAGTCTGGTGAACCCGTTTGTCGACGTTCCCAACCGGCGCGTTCGGCCAGCAGCGTCCGCAGGCGCCGCGACAACTCCGCACGCTCCGCATCGGCCAGGAACGCACCGACCTCAAGCTCGCGTCCGTGCGAGGCCAGCAGCAGTCGCTGCCGCCCGCGCCCCGGCCGCAGCTGCACGCGCACCCAGTACGACGGGAAGCGCGTCGCGCCCCCCCCTGCCGGGGAACGCGCATACCTCCAACGCATCCGCATCCAGCGTGATGCGTTCGCCGCGATCGCCGGCGCGCCAGGCCAGGCCCAGCGCGAACGCCACCGCCTGCACTTCCACCAGCGCGAACAGCGGCGCGTACACGTTGCCCTGAAACGACCCCAACCACGCCGTTCCAAGCGACGCCGCCGCCAGCCCCACCACCAGCCAGCGCAGGTGGCGCTTGCTGAGCGCACGGTTCGGCCGCAGCCAAACCGTCACGCGCCCCGCTTCCGCGGGGCCTGGCTCCTGCACGATCATGGAATCGCAACGTGCCTCGAACGGGCTAAGGATAGTGCCGCGGCCGGGGCGCGAGCAAGAATGTCGGTGGTGCGCCCTGACTTTGGTCAAGCGCGCGACGCCTGCGACATCCTGCCGCGGCGGCGCCCGCGCGGCCCCGCGCTCACTTGGCCCCCGCCGGAGCGGCGTCTACAATCGCGCGTTCGCACCGCCGCCGGCAGCGGCCGCGCCATCCCCCGAACGAGTGCCCGTGAACGCCGAGATCCTCTTCCCCGAACTGTCCGGCGGCGCCGATGCCGCGCGCGCGCGCATCACCGCGGCGTGGTCGCGCGACGAAACCGAGGCGGTCAACGAACTGCTGGCGCAGGCGACCCTGCCGCCGGCCGAGCGCGAGCAGGTGTTGGCGCGCGCCGCCGACCTGGTCGCGCGCGTGCGCGCCAAGGCCGCCGACCAGAGTGCGGTCGAATCCTTCATGCGCCAGTACGACCTCTCCAGCGAGGAAGGCGTGCTGCTGATGTGCGTGGCGGAAGCGCTGCTGCGCATCCCCGACAAGACCACCGCCGACAAGCTGATCCGCGACAAGCTCGGCGAGGCGGACTGGAAGAAACACCTCGGCGGCAGCGACTCGCTGTTCGTCAACGCCTCCACCTGGGGCCTGATGCTGACCGGCAAGCTGGTGCAGCTCGCCGACGAAACCCGCCGCGACGTCGCCGGCGCGCTCAAGCGCCTGGTCGCGCGCGCCGGCGAGCCGGTGATCCGCCTCGCCGTGCGCCAGGCGATGCGCATCATGGGCCACCAGTTCGTGATGGGCCGCAGCATCGACGAGGCGCTCGACCGCGCCGCGCAGAAGGACAACGCGGTCTACCGCTATTCCTACGACATGCTCGGCGAGGCGGCGCTGACCGCCCCCGACGCCGCGCGCTACCACCGCGCCTACAGGGACGCGATCGCCGCGCTGGGCAAGCGCGGGCCGTGGCGGGACGTGCTCGACGCGCCGTCGATCTCGATCAAGCTGTCCGCGCTGCATCCGCGCTACGAGGTGGCCAAGCGCGCGCGCGTGCTGGCCGAGTTGACCCCGGCGCTGCTGGAGCTGGCGCAACTGGCCAAGGCGCAGGGCATCGGCATGACCGTCGATGCCGAGGAATCCGACCGTCTGGAGCTGTCGCTGGAAGTGATCGGCGCGGTGTTCGCCGACCCTTCGCTGCAAGGCTGGAACGGCTTCGGCCTGGCCGTGCAGGCCTACCAGAAGCGCGCGCCGTTCGTGATCGACTGGCTGGCCGAGACCGCGCGCAGCGCAGGGCGCCGCTGGTGCGTGCGCCTGGTCAAGGGCGCGTACTGGGATTCCGAGGTCAAGCGCGCGCAGGAAGGCGGCCTCGCCGGCTATCCGGTATATACGCGCAAGCCGAACACCGACGTGTCGTACCTGGCCTGCGCGCGGCGCATGCTGGACGCCGGCGGCGAGCTGATCTACCCGGCCTTCGCCACCCACAACGCGCACACCATCGCCGCGATCCACCACTACGCGCAGGGCCGGCCGTACGAGTACCAGCGCCTGCACGGCATGGGCGCGGACCTGTACGCCGAGGTGGTCGGGCCGGAGCGCATGAACGTGCCGTGCCGCGTGTACGCGCCGGTCGGCAGCCACGAGGACCTGCTGCCCTATCTGGTGCGCCGCCTGCTCGAGAACGGCGCCAACACCTCGTTCGTCAACCGCGTGGTCGACGAGGACGTGCCGATCCGCGACCTCGTCGCCGACCCCTGCGAGACCAGCCGCGGCTTCGCCTCGAAACCGCATCCGCGCATCCCGCAACCGGTGGGCCTGTACGCTGAACTTCGGAAGAATTCCATGGGCGTGAACCTGGGCAACGACAACGAACTGAAGGCGCTCGCCGAGGCGGTCAACGCCGCGCGCGCGCCGTGGCGCGCCGTGCCGCTGGTGCCGGGCGCGAGCGGCGCGGGCCCGACCGTGCAGGTGACCGATCCGGCCAGGCGCTCGCGCGCGGTCGGCGCATGGCAGGCCGCCGACGCCGCCACCGTCGAGCACGCGCTGGCCAATGCGGTCGCCGCGCAGCCGGAGTGGGACCGTCTGCCCGCGGCCAGCCGCGCGACGATCCTCGAGCACGCCGCCGACCTGCTCGAGCAGCGCCGCGGCGAGTTCATCGCGCTGTGCGTGCGCGAGGCCGGCAAGACCATCCCGGCGGCGATCGCCGAGGTGCGCGAGGCCGCCGACTTCTGCCGCTACTACGCCGCGATGGCGCGCCGGCTGTTCGCGCATCCCGAGCAGCTGCCCGGCCCGACCGGCGAGTCCAACCAGCTGTTCCTCAATGGCCGCGGCGTGTTCGTCTGCATCAGCCCGTGGAACTTCCCGCTGGCGATCTTCATGGGCCAGGTCACCGCGGCGCTGGTCGCCGGCAACGCCGTGATCGCCAAGCCGGCCGAGCAGACCACGCTGGTCGCACACCTGGCCACCCGGCTGCTGCACGAAGCCGGCGTGCCGGAAGCGGTGCTGCAACTGCTGCCCGGCGACGGCGCCACGGTCGGCGCGGCGCTGACCCGCGACCCGCGCGTCGCCGGCGTCGCCTTCACCGGCTCCACCGAGACCGCCTGGGCGATCAACCGCGCGCTGGCCGCGCGCAACGCGCCGATCGCCGCGCTGGTCGCCGAGACCGGCGGCCAGAACGCGCTGATCGCCGACTCCTCCGCGCTGCCCGAGCAGTTGGTCAAGGACGCGATCGCCTCGGCGTTCGACTCCGCCGGCCAGCGCTGCTCGGCCGCGCGCGTGCTGTTCGTGCAGGACGACATCGCCGACAAGGTGATCGCCATGCTGGCCGGCGCGATGGACGAGCTGCAGGTCGGCGATCCGGGCCTGCTGTCCACCGACGTCGGCCCGGTGATCGACGCCGACGCCTGCAGCGTGCTCGCCGGCCACGCCGAGCGCATGCGCGGCGAGGCGAAGCTGATCAAGGAAGTCGCGCTGCCGGCGGAGTGCGCCGAAGGCACGTTCTTCGCGCCGCGCGCCTACGAGATCCCGTCGCTGGACGTGCTCAAGCGCGAGGTGTTCGGCCCGGTGCTGCACGTGATCCGCTGGAAGGCCAGCGAGCTGGACCGCGTGATCGACGCGATCAACGCCACCGGCTACGGCCTGACGCTCGGCATCCACAGCCGCATCGACGCCACCGTCGAGCACATCCAGAAGCGCGTGCGCGCCGGCAACTGCTACGTCAACCGCAACCAGATCGGCGCGGTGGTCGGCGTGCAGCCGTTCGGCGGCGAGGGCCTCAGCGGCACCGGTCCCAAGGCCGGCGGCCCGCACTACCTGCTGCGCTTCGCCACCGAGCGCACGCTCAGTATCAACACCACCGCCGCCGGCGGCAACGCCTCGCTGCTGACGCTGGGCGAGTGATCCCGCGCCGCGCCCGCCGGGCGCGGCGTTCCGACCGGGAACGACCCAAGAAAAACCCCTCCCCGCGGACGGGGAGGGGTCGGATGAAGCCGCCGCCCGCGTGCGGGCGACGCCGGTTCAGAACATGAAGCGGCCGGAGACGCCGAACAGGTCGCCCGTGTCGGAGAACTTGCCGACCAGGTGATCGCCGGTGGGGCTCATGTCGTCGATCTTGGCGTCGGTGACGAACAGGTGCGAGTAGCCGACGTTGAACTCGACCTTGTCGGTCGGCTTGTAGCCGAGGCCGACCGACACCCACTTGCGGGTGTTGTCCGGCACGCGCGGATCGCGCGTCGCGTCCTGGGTCGGCGTCTTGTCGTAGGCGACGCCGGCGCGGAAGCTCAGCTGGTCGCTGAAGGCGTACTCCATGCCGAACGACGCGTACCAGGTGTTCTTGTAGTCGAACGTCTCGCTGCTCGACGGCTGCGCCGGGTTGGCGTAATTGACCGTGAGCTCCTTCAGCGAATTCCACTGCGTCCAGCCGAGGTCGGCGCCGAGGCCGAGGCGGTCGTTGACCATGTGCCAGTAGCTCAGCTCCGCGTAGGCCGGCGTATCGAAATCGGCCGTGCCGGTGGTGTTGGTGAACAGGCTGGAGGTGAGCGGATTCAGCGCGAAGATGCCGGACACCGACGCCGGCACGGTGAACTCGGCGTTGCCGCTGATGGTGTGCTTGATCTTGCCGCGGTAGCTGAACGCCAGCGTGTCGGCCGCGGTCGGCCGCCAGAACGCGCCAACCTGCCAGCCGTAGCCCCAGTCGTCGCCTTTGATGCGGCCGTAGCCGTCGGCCGACTGCGGCAGGAACAGGCCCGCCGGCACATTCGGATTGAGCGCCATGATGGTGCCGAAGTTGATCGCCTGGGTCAGCTCGGCGCTGGTGCGCTGCGCGATCGCGCTCAGGCCCAGGGCGAAGTTGTCGGTGACGTCGTAGGACGCCGAGAACACCATGTCGACGACCTTGATGTCGGACTTCACCGCCTGGTAGCGGCCGACCCAGTCGCGGTCGTATTCGGTCTTGAAGCCGTACGGCGCGTGCACGGCGGCGCCGAGGTGCCAGCGGTCGGCCACCTGGGTGACGAAGGCGAACGCGGGTACCGGGATCAGGTCGCCGCCGTCGCCGCCGTTGCCGCCGGTCAGCGGCTGGCCGAGCGCATCGGTGCCGCCGCCGCTGAACTTGGCGCTGACGTCGATCGCGGTGACGTCGGCCTGGAACTGGGTGCCCTTCAGCGCGCTCATCGCGGCCGGGTTGTTGGCGACCACGGCGAGGTCGCCGCCGGCGGTCTGCGAGCCGGCATAGGCGCGGCCCATCGACTTGACGTCGTTCTCCTTCAGCTGGAAGCCGGCGGCTGCGGCCTGCTCGGACAACGCCAACGCGCCGAGCACGGCCGCGGCAAGCGCCGCGACGGCGAGCGGACCGACGCCGGCCCGGGTACGGTTGTTCTTGGTCATGCGTGACACTCCTGGGTTTTCCCCTGATAAGCATGGTGACGGTGCCGGGGCAGGCCGGCGCGCCCATACGGGCGAGCATGGACGCGGGGCGGAACTTTGGACGGCCCGCGACGGGGATGCAAGTGCAGGTGCAGCATGGATTAACCGCCGGGCCACCGGCATCCGCAGGGGCGTCGCCACGGCTGCTAAGCTTCGCCGCATGCACGCCTACGTCTACAAGAGCCTGGCCAAGGCCGACACCTATGTGTATCTGCGCGAGCGCGACGCCTTCGGCGCGCTGCCGGCGACGCTGGCGCGCATGCTCGGCGAGCTGCGCTTCGTGCTGGAGGTCGAGCTGAGCGCCGGGCGCAGGCTGGCGCGCGAGGATCCGGCGACCGTGCGCGCCAGCCTGGCCGAGCGCGGCTGGCACCTGCAACTGCCGCCCGGCGCGGCGCCGGACCGCGACGACGGTTAACGCGGCGTTACCGCGCCGGCGGGGTTCGCTTCGTATACTCGCGGCATCTTCGTGCCGACGAACGTGCCTTCTCCATGCCGAACGCCAAGCCGCGCCGCCGTCCGCCGCTCACGAAATCCCTGCCCTACTTCCTGCCCGCGCTGGCCGCCGTCGCCCTGGCCGCGCTGGCGGTGCATCCGCTGGTGCTGATCCCGCTGCTGCTGGCCAACACGCTGGCGCTGGCGGCGGTCTGCCACGCGATCGGCTTCGCGCCCGAGCCGCGCTTCCTGGCGACCGCGCTGCGCCGCGGCGCGGCGCACCTTGTGATGTTCACCGCCTACGTCGCGCTGGTGCTGCTGCTGGTGGCCTGGCCGCTGGTCACGCTGACGCAGGCGCCTTCGCTGGGCGCCACCCTGCTGCTGTCGACCGCGCTTGGGGTCGCGCTGGCCGTGCTGTGGCGGCTGTGGCCGGTGTTCGGCCTGCTGATGCTGTGGGACGACGCCTTCCCCGAGGGCAGCGAACGCTCGTGGATCTTCACCGCGATCGCGCGCAGCCTGGCGTTCGCGCGCCATCTCGCCGCCGACCAGGAACACCGTTTCTTCAGCCACTTCCTGCCGGCCGCGTTCGCGCTGCTGGTGCTGGCGTTCGGCGCGCTCGCGCTGACCGGTCTGTACGGCGTGCTGCCGCAGGAACTGCGCACCGCGGCGCTGCTGCTGTACGGCATCGTCGTGCTGCCGCTCGGCTGCCTGGTGATCGCCAACCGCACCCTGCGCGCGCTGCTGTGCGACCGTCGCCGTACGCACCACGGCCACGACGACGCGTCGCAGGCCGCGCCGCCCGCGCCGCCGGTACGGCTGAATCCCGCCGAGACCATGCCCGGCGCGCGCGAGGCCGCGCTGCTCGATGCCGCGCGCGGCGGCCAGGTCGAGCGCGCACTGGCCCTGCTCGAAGCCGGCGCCGACGCCAACGCGGAGCCGGAGCCGGACGCGCGCGACCGCCGTTCCGCGCTGCTGCTGGCCGCGCTGCTGCCGGACACGCGCCTGCTGCGCGCGCTGATCGCCAAAGGCGCCGAGGTCAACCGCGCGCGCGACGGCCTCACCGCGCTGCTGGCCGCCACCCGCGACAGCTACCACGGTCGCGCCGAAGCGGTGATGATCCTGCTCGCCAACGGCGCCGATCCGGCTGTCGCCGACGTCGAGGGCAACACCGCGCTGCACGGCGCGGCGCTCGGCGCCGACGCCGGCATCGCCGCGATGCTGCTGGACGCCGAGACGCCGCTCGACGCGCTCAACCGCGCCGGCCTGAGCCCGCTGGCGGTGGCCTGCCGCGCGGCCAACTGGACGCTGGCGCGCTTCCTGCTCGAACGCGGCGCGCAGCCCGAACCGGCGCGCGGCGAGCCGGCGCTGCTGGCCGCGGCGGCGATCGCCGAGGACGACCCCGCCGGCATCCGCCTGCTGCTGAAGCACAAGGCGCGGGTCGATGCGCCCAATGCGCTCGGTCGCACCGCGCTGATGCAGGCCGCGCTGGAAGGCCACGTCGCATGCGTGCGCGCGCTGCTCGCCGCCGGCGCCGACCCCGCGCGCGCCGACCAGCATGGCACCACCGCGCTGATGGAGGCCGCGCGCGCCGGCGCCGCCGGCGCGATCGCCGCCCTCGCCGAGGCCAAGGCCCCGCCCGCGCCGTGCGACGCGCACGGCCGCGACGCGCTGGCGCTGGCCTGCCAGTCGCCGCGCGCGGACGCGGCCACGATCAGGGCGCTGCTGGCGCTGGGCGCGGAACCGAAGCATGCCGGCGCGGACGGCCGCAGCGCGCTCGACCACGCCGCCGCCGCCGGCCGCTGGGACCTGGTCGCGCTGCTCGACCCGAACACGCCGCTGCCGGCCACGCTGGCCGCCAGCGCCGCGCCGGAGCCGGGCGCGGACACGCCCGCGCACCTGCTCGACGCGCTGCGCTTCGGCCATTGGGCGATCGTCTCCGGCTTCGCGGCGCGCGTGCGCGAGTGGCGCGATGACGAGCGCGCCGCGCTGTACCTCGAACTGTCCACCCCCGAGCATGCCGAGGCGCGCCACTGGCTGATCGCGCACGGCCTCGGCGCCGAGGCCGCGCTGGCCGACGGCACGCGCCTGTTCGACGCGCTGCTGGCACGTCTGCCGGCCAGCGCCGAAGGCGTGATCGACCTGCTCGACGCCGGCGCCACGCCGGCCGGCGCCGGCCTGCTGGCGCGCGCGCTGGCCGCATTGGGCGACGCGCCCGAAGGCCTCGCGGTGGCGCACGCGCTGGCCGAGCGCGGCGGCGACCTGTTCGGCGCCGACGCCGCCGGGCGCACGC
>NZ_JBDKSX010000125.1:0-74107 GCF_039680435.1 Mizugakiibacter sp.
TGCCAGCCGCGCGGGGCGGCGAACAGCGCCAGCCCTTCCAGCACCAGCACCAGGCACAGCGCCGCGGCGAGGTTGTGCGGCATCGGCGCGACTCAGCGCTTGGGTTCTTCGCTGAACTGGCGCATGAAGTCCGAGCCGGGGTCGAGCAGGATCACGCTCTTGCCGTCGCCCAGCGCGGTGCGATAGGACTGCAGGCCGCGGTAGAACGCGAAGAAGCCGGCATCCTTGCCGTAGGCCGCGGCGTAGATTGCCGCCGCCTTGGCGTCGCCGTCGCCGCGCACCTGCGCGGCCTGCTTCTGCGCGTCGGCCAGCAGCACCTGCTTCTGGCGGTCGGCGTCGGCCTCGATCTTGGCGGCCTCTTCCTTGCCGGTGGAGCGCAGCGCGTTGGCGATGCGCAGGCGCTCCGCCTTCATGCGGTTGTAGACCGATTCGCTGACCTCGTCCGGCAGGTCGATGCGCTTGATGCGCACGTCGGTGACGGCGATGCCGAGCGTCTTGCGCGTGGCCGCGTCGGTGAGCTGGCGCACGCGCTCGGTGATGTCCTGGCGGCCGCCGGAGATCAGCTCGTCGAGCGGACGCGCGTTGACCTCGAAGCGCAGCGCGTCCTTGACGATGGGCGTCAGCCGCTGCGCCGCCTGCAACTCGTCGCCGGCGGTGGCGCGATAGTAGGCGGCCACGTCGGCGATGCGCCACTTCACGTAGAAGTCGACGTTGACGCTCTTCTTCTCGGCAGTGAAGTAGCGCTCCGGCTGCGCCTCGAGCGTGAGGATGCGCTTGTCGAAGCGCACCACCTGCTGCACCAGCGGCAACTTGAAGTGCAGGCCCGTCGCGTAGTCGGTGGCGACGATGCGGCCGAACTGCAGCAGCAGCGCGGTCTGCCCCTCACCCACCACGAACGCGCCGTTCATGCCGACCAGCACGATCAGCGCGGCGATGATCGCGGATAACGCCTTCATGGCTTGTCTCCCGTTGCGCCAGCGTCGTTGGCGGACGCCGCGCCGGCGACGGCCCCGGGCAGCGCGCGGGCCGGCGCCGCGGCGCCGTCGGGCTGCAGGTAGATCAGGTTCTTGCCGCGGCTGCCGTCGATCACCTTGGGAGCGCCCGCCAGCACCTTCTCGACGGTTTCCAGCCACAGGCGCCGCTTGGTCACGTCGGGCGCGGCTCGGTACTGCTGCAGGATCTGCTCGAAGCGCGAGGACTCGCCTTCGGCGCTGGCGACGCGCTCGGCCTTGTAACCCTGCGCGTCGGCGGTGATGCGCGCCGCCTCGCCGCGCGCCTCGGGCACCACCTTGCTGGCGTAGGCCTGCGCCTCGTTCTCGATGCGCTGCTTGTCCTCGCGCGCGTTGTTGACGTCGTCGAACGCCGCCTTCACTTCCTGCGGCGGCGAAACGTTCTGGAAGTTCACTTCGGTGACGGTGAGGCCGCAGTCGTAGCCGTCCAGGATCTTCTGCAGCGCGTCGCGCGTCTTCGACACCAGCTCGGCGCCCTGCGCGGACAGGATCGTGTCCATGGTGTTGGCGCCGACCACCGAGCGCACCGAAGCCTCGGCGGCCTGGCGCAGCGTGTCCTCGGGGTCGCGCATCGAGAACAGGTACTTGCGCGCGTCGGAAATCTGGAACTGCACGTTGAAGTCCACCAGCACGATGTTCTCGTCGTTGGTGATCATGCGCACCTGGTCGGTGACCGACTTGACCTGCGTGGTCTCGACCTTGGTCACCGATTCGACCGGATGCGGGAACTTCAGGTGGAAGCCGGGCGGCAGCACGCGCTCGAAGCGGCCGAAGCGCAGCACCACGCCGACCTGGCGCGCGTTGATCACGGTGAACGAATCGATCAGCACCAGCGCCAGCACCACGGCCAGCAGGATCGAGAACAGCCCGCCGCCACCGCCGCCGAAGCGGCCGAAGCGCTCGCGCAGGCGGCGCAGCGTCCCCTCGAGATCGGGACCGCGACTGCCTCCGCCCCACGGGTCGCGTGGGTTTCCGCCGGGTTCGTTCCAGGGCATGGGTCAGGCTCCTCGAGGGCGTGGCCGGGACCGGCGCGCGGGGCGCCGGCGATAACCGAACACGCAGGTGTCGTGGTCGAGCGGCGGGGCCGGCGGCGAGGTCGCCGGTCGGAAGCCGCAGCGGAAGCGCTTGAAATTTTAGGGGTATCGCGCCGGGGCAGCAAGCGAAGCCGGCCTGCGCCGGCGCCCGCGGGGCCGTTGCGGCTCAGGCGTCGCCGAGCAGCGCGCGCAGCAGGCGCGCATCCTCGGCGCCGACGGCGCCGAGCAGCGGCGTCAGCACGGCCTGCGGCGCGTCGACGTCGAGCACCCAGCCGCCGTCCTCGGCGTGGCGCTCGCGCGCGACCGCGCCCAGCGCGATCAGGCGCGCGCGCAGCCGCCCGGCGCGCGGCGGCAGGCGCAGCTCGGCGCGCACGCGGCTGCCGCCGAGGCGTTCGCCCAGCGCTTCGCGCAGCAGGTCGAGGCCCGCGCCCGTGGCGGCGGAAATCCACACGCGCTCGGCGCGGCCGTCGCCGGCGCGCTCCAGCCGCGGCGGCAGGTCCTTCAGGTCGATCTTGTTGAATACGTGCAACTGCGGCACGCCGGCGGCGCCGATCTCCTCCAGCACGCCGTTCACCACCGCGATCAGGCGATCGCGCTCGGGGTCGGCGGCGTCGGAAACGTGCAGCAGCAGGTCGGCGTCGCGCGCCTCGGCCAGGGTGGCGCGGAACGCGGCGACCAGGTCGTGCGGCAGCTCGCGGATGAAGCCGACGGTGTCGGCCAGCACCGCCGGGCCGCAGCTCAGCCCCTCGATGCGGCGCACGGTCGGATCGAGCGTGGCGAACAGTTGGTCGGCGGCGTACACCGAGCCCGCGGTCAGCGCGTTGAACAGCGTCGACTTGCCGGCGTTGGTGTAGCCGACCAGGGCGACGCGCGGCACCGTGGTGCGCAGGCGCGCGCGGCGCTGCTGCTCGCGCTGGGTGTGCACCTTCTCGATGCGGCGGGTGAGCAGCTTGACGCGCTCGCCGAGCAGGCGGCGGTCGGTCTCGAGCTGGGTCTCGCCGGGGCCGCGCAGGCCGATCGCGCCGCCGCGCTGGCGCTCCAGGTGGGTCCAGCCGCGCACCAGGCGCGTGGCGAGATGCTTCAGCTGCGCCAGCTCGACTTCGAGCTTGCCCTCGTGCGAGCGCGCGCGCTGGGCGAAGATGTCGAGGATCAGGCCGGTGCGATCGACGACGCGCGCGCCGACGTGCTTCTCGAGGTTGCGCTCCTGCACCGGGCTGAGCGCGTGGTCGACCAGCACCAGGTCGGCTTCCAGCGCCTTGACGCGCTCGGCGACCTCGTCGGCCTTGCCGCTGCCGAGGTAGAAACGCGGGTTGGGCTGGTCGATGCGCGCGGCGATCCGGTCCAGCACCTGCGCACCGGCCGACTTCGCCAGCTCGGCGAACTCGTCCGCTCGGCGCGCGGCATCGCCTTCGCCGCGCGCGTGCGGCAGCACCAGCAGCGCGCGTTCGCCTTTCTTTTGACGTTCGAACAGGACTGCCTAGCCTTCGCTGCTCTCGGCCTCGGCGGGCTCGGCTCCGGCATGCGCCTCGCCGGGGCCGCCGACGCGCACGTTGCGGCTGGGCACGACGGTGGAGATGGCGTGCTTGTAGACCATCTGGCTGACCGTGTTGCGCAGCAGCACCACGAATTGGTCGAAGGACTCGACCGTCCCCTGCAACTTGATGCCGTTGACCAGGTAGATGGACACCGGCACGCGTTCACGGCGCAGGGCGTTCAGGAACGGATCCTGCAGCGATTGGCCTTTTGACATCTTGGTTCTCTCCCCGTGGCAACGTCGGAACCGGGCTAAGCGCATTGCGGCAGGAGGCCGCCGCCCCGGTCCAAGGCCGGTGAATCTTAATCGCTTTTAAACACCCGGAGAAAGCCGACCCCGTCACGCCGGCAGGAATGCGGTTACGGCCTGCGCCGCGGCGGCGTGCAGGCCGGGGCGCTCGGGGTCCAGCCAGCGCGCGTCGGGCTCGCCGCGCAGCCAGGTGATCTGGCGCTTGGCCAACTGGCGGGTGGCATGCACGGCGCGCTCGCGGAAGGCAGCCGCATCGGTCGCGCCGTCGAGATGTTCCCATGCCTGGCGGTAGCCGACCGCCCGCAGCGCCGGCAACTCCGCGCGCAGGTCGCCGCGCGCGCGCAGGCGGCGCACCTCGTCGAGGAAGCCGGCGGCCAGCATGGCGTCGAAACGCGCGGCGATGCGCGCATGCAGCGGCGCGCGCGCGTCCGGCACCAGCGCCAGCTTCAGCACGCGGTACGGCAGCGGCGGCCGCGGCGCACCCTGCTGCGCGGACAGCGGACGGCCGGTCAGCGCGATCACCTCCAGCGCGCGCAGCACGCGCTGGCGGTCGGACGGACGGATGCGCGCCGCAGCGTCCGCATCGGCCCAGGCCAGCCGCGCATGCATGGCGGCGAGGCCGAGTGCGTCCGCCTCCCCGGCCAGCCGCGCGCGCAGCGCGGGATCGGCCGCGGGCAGCGCCGACAGGCCGCGCTGCAGCGCGCGGAAGTACAATCCGGTGCCGCCGGTCAGCAGCGGCACGCGGCCGCCCGCGACGATGTCCGCCATCGCCGCCAGCGCGTCGGCGCGGAATTCGGCGGCCGAGTACGGCGCGGCCGGGTCGCGGATGTCGATCAGCCGGTGCGGATGGCGCGCCAGCGTCGCCGCATCCGGCTTGGCCGTGCCGATGTCGAGGCCGCGGTAGACCAGCGCGGAATCGACGCTGACGATCTCCAGCGGGAAGCGCTCGCGCAGCGCGCAGGCCAGCGCGGTCTTGCCCGAGGCGGTCGGACCCATCAGGTAGATCGCCAGCGGGCGGGTGTCGGGACCGGGCATCGCCGCATTGTAGCCGTGCGCCCTCGCCCGCCCACGCCCGGAACGGCGGCTGCCGCTTTACAAGCGCGGGGCCGTCGAGTCTCATAGGCGGGCGCAACACAGGCCGTATAGCGGCGGGGTCCGGATGGCAACGCTCACGCTCGAGCTGGTGCTGTTTGCCGCCCAGTCGCTCGGTGCGGTGCTGCAGGCCGCGATCTTCGCCTATTACTTCGGCGTCTATCGCCACGCGCACCTGCGCCTGTGGGGCATGTCGTTCGCGGCGCTGGCGCTGTACCTGACCCTGGCCTGGATGGCCACCGACCTCGCCGGCACGCCGGGCAGTACCTCGCTCGCTTCCGCGCGCGGCATGCTCACCGTGATCTCGCTGGGCGCCGCCTACGCGCAGGCGGTGCTGGTCGCGTTCGCCACCTATGCCGCGGTAGCCTCGCGGCCGCTGCCGCCGCGCTGGCTGCGCTACACCATGACCGGCGCGCTGGTGTTCGCCGCGATCTGCGCGCTGGCGTTCGCCAACGACCCGGCCGCGATGACCGAGCGCGCCCTGCTGCGCGACGGCCTGCGCCAGGCGATCATGGCCACCACCTACCTGGCGGCGGCCGCGGTGCTGTGGCGGTACGTGCGCCGCAGCAGCATGGGTGGGCGCATCGCCGCGGTGGCGCTCGGCGCGTACGGCCTGGAGATGCTGCTGGCGCTGGTGCTGCAGGTCGGCCAGGCCTACACCGCGCAGCCGCTGCCGTGGGCGCGCTACACCGGCGTGCTGGATCTCGCCGCGCAGCAGTTGATCGGCTTCGGCCTGGTGATCTGGCTGCTGGAGGACGAACGCAGCCGCGCGCAGAAGGCCGACCAGGCGCTGCGCCAACTGCGCGACTTCGACCCGGTCACCGGCTTCCCCAACCGCCGCCGCCTGCTCGCCGACCTGGAGATGCAGCTGCGCCAGACCAACCACCGCACCGCGGCGTTGCTGTTGCGGCTCGACCAGGCCGACACCCTGGCCGGCACGCTCGGCGTGATCACCGCCGAGACGCTGATGGCGGAAGCGGCCAACCGCATCGAGTCCTGCGCGCAGCCCGGCTGGCCGCGGCCGGCGCGGCTGTCCGACGACCGTATCGTGCAGGTGGTGCCGCGCGTGTCCAATTTCGGCGACCTCGCCACCATCGCCGACGACCTGCTGGCCGCGATCCGCGCGCCGTTCTACGACGCCGGCCGCGAGCTGGCGCTGTCGGCCAGCGTCGGCATCGCGGTGTCGCCCGACGACGCGGTCAAGCCCGGCACGCTGATCGCCGCCGCCGAAAGCGCCTGCCAGCGCGCCCACGACGAGGGCGGCAACCGCTTCCAGTTCTTCTCCGCGGAAATGAACTCGCTGGCGCTGACCCGGCTCGGCCTGCAGGCCGAGCTGCGCCGCGCGCTGCTGCACGAGGAGTTCGAGCTGTTCTACCAGCCGATCATGACCCGCGGCGCGCACCGCGTGTGCGCCGCCGAGGCACTGGTGCGCTGGCGCCACCCGAAGCGCGGCGTGCTGGCGCCGGCGCTGTTCATGGACGAGATCGGGCAGCTCGGCCTGATCGAGGATCTCGACCGCTACGTGCTGGAAAGCGCCTGCCGCGAGGCGCGCCTGTGGGAGCACCGCCACGGCCTCGACATCGGCGTGGCGGTGAACATCTCCGCGCGCTCCTTCGAGCGCGAGCACTTTCCCGAGCTGGTGCGCAACGTGCTGTACTCCACCGGCCTGACCCCGCACCGGCTGGAGCTGGAAATCGTCGAATCGAGCGCGCTGGGCGACGCCGACCGCACCATCGAATGCCTGCACCGCCTGCGCGCGATCGGCGTGCGCGTGGCGCTGGACGACTTCGGCACCGGCTACTCCTCGCTGAGCCACCTGCGCCAGTTGCCGGTGGACACGCTGAAGATCGACCGCAGCTTCGTCGACAACGTGCTGGGCGACACGCCGGACGCCGCGATCGTCGCGGCGATGATCACGCTGGCGCGCAGCCTCGGCCTGGACGTGGTCGCCGAGGGCATCGAGACCGGCCCGCAACTGGCCTGGTTCGAGCACCACGGCGTCGACCGCCTGCAGGGCTACCTGTTCGCCCAGCCGCTGGAGCGCGACCAACTGCGCCGGCTGGTCACCGAAGGCGGCCGGCCCTCGGCGCTGGCCACGAGCTGAGCCCCGCAGCGGCGCCCGCGCGCCGCGCCGTATAATGCGGGGCTGCGCGGCCGCCGGCCGCAGTCCGTGCGAGATTCCGCCATGCCGCAGACGATGAAAGCCCTGGTCAAGCGCGACGCCGCCAAGGGCATCTGGATGGAAGAGGTGCCGGTACCCGAGATCGGCCCCAACGACGTGCTGATCAAGCTGGAAAAGACCGCGATCTGCGGCACCGACCTGCACATCTACAAGTGGGACGAGTGGTCGCAGCGCGTGATCAAGCCCGGCCTGGTGATCGGCCACGAGTTCGTCGGCCGCATCGTCGACATCGGCCCCGGCGTGCGCGGCTACAGCGTCGGCCAGCGCGTCTCCGCCGAGGGCCACATCGTCTGCGGCATGTGCCGCAACTGCCGCGCCGGCCGCCAGCACCTGTGCCCGAACACGGTCGGCATCGGCGTCAACCGCGCCGGCGCGTTCGCTGAATATCTCGCCATGCCGGCCTCGAACCTGTGGCCGATCCCGGACGCGATCCCGTCCGAGCTGGCCGCGTTCTTCGATCCCTACGGCAACGCCGCGCACTGCGCGCTCGAATTCGACCTGATCGGCGAGGACGTGCTGATCACCGGCGCCGGCCCGATCGGCATCATCGCCGCCGGCATCGCCAAGCACGTCGGCGCGCGCAACGTGGTGGTCACCGACGTCAACGACTATCGCCTGAAGCTCGCCGCCGAGATGGGCGCGACACGCGTGGTCAACGTCTCCCAGCAGTCGCTGCGGGACGTGGTCAAGGACCTGCACATGGAGGGCTTCGACGTCGGCCTGGAGATGAGCGGCAACCCGCGCGCCTTCAACGACATGCTCGAGGTGATGTACCACGGCGGCAAGGTCGCCCTGCTCGGCCTGCTGCCCAAGGGCACCGGCATCGACTGGGACAAGGTGATCTTCAAGGGCCTGACCCTGCACGGCATCTACGGCCGGCGCATGTACGAGACCTGGTACAAGATGACGCAGATGCTGCTGACCGGCTTCCCGCTGCAGAAGGTGCTCACCCACCAGGTCGCCATCGACGACTTCCAGAAGGGCTTCGACCTGATGGAGTCGGGCAACTGCGGCAAAGTCGTGTGCTCGTGGAACTGACCCGATGACCTACACCGTCGCCACCAAGGGCCGTTACACCGCCGAGCTGGACTCGATCCGCGCGCAGGGCCTGTTCAAGGCCGAGCGCGTGATCACCTCGCCGCAGTCGGCCGAGATCACGCTGGCCGACGGCCGCCGCGTGCTGAACTTTTGCGCCAACAATTACCTCGGCCTGGCCGATCATCCGGAGGTGATCCAGGCGGCCAAGGACGCGCTCGACAGCCACGGCTTCGGCATGGCCAGCGTGCGCTTCATCTGCGGCACGCAGGACCTGCACAAGCAGTTGGAGCAGAAGATCGCGGCGTTCTTCGGCACCGAGGACAGCATCCTCTACGCCGCCTGCTTCGATGCCAACGGCGGCCTGTTCGAGCCGCTGCTGGGCGAAGAGGACGCGGTGATCTCCGATGCGCTGAACCACGCCTCGATCATCGACGGCATTCGTCTGTGCAAGGCCAAGCGCTACCGCTACGCCAACAGCGACATGGCGGATCTCGAGGCGCAGCTCAAGGCCGCCGACGCCGCCGGCGCGCGCACCAAGCTGATCACTTCCGACGGTGCGTTCTCGATGGACGGCTTCATCGCCAGGCTGGACGAGATCACCGCGCTGGCCGAAAAGTACGGCGCCATGGCGCATATCGACGAATGCCACTGCACCGGCTTCCTCGGCGCCACCGGCCGCGGTTCGGCCGAGGTGCACGGCGTGATGGACAGGATCGACATCTTCACCGGCACGCTGGGCAAGGCGCTGGGCGGCGCGCTGGGCGGCTTCACCACCGGCCGCGGCGAGATCATCGAGATGCTGCGCCAGCGCTCGCGGCCGTACCTGTTCTCCAACTCGCTGCCGCCGCACGTGGTGGCCGCGGCGATCAAGGTGTTCGACATGCTGGCCTCGGCCGGCGACCTGCGCGAGCGCCTGCAGGCCAACACCCGCTACTTCCGCGAGCAGATGACGGCGGCCGGCTTCGACATCAAACCGGGCGTGCACCCGATCGTGCCGGTGATGATCTACGACGCGCCGAAGGCGCAGGCGATGGCCGCCGCCCTGCTCGACGAGGGCATCTACGTCACCGGCTTCTTCTACCCGGTGGTGCCGCAGGGCCAGGCGCGCATCCGCACGCAGATGAGCGCCGCGCACACGCGCGAGCACCTCGACCGCGCCATCGCCGCGTTCACCAAGGTCGGTCGCCGGCTCGGCGTGCTGAAGGCCTGAAAAGCGCTGGCGCGCGGCTTTTTGTCGCGCGCCGCGGGCGGGAGTAAGCTGGGCGTGGAGCTGCGCGCGCCCCACCGGGGCTGCCGGCGCAGCTCCAGCCGCGGCCATGGACCGCGCCGCGCGTGCCGCCAAACCGGGCCGCGCCGATCGGAGCGAAGCCGGCCACGCGGAGCAGTGCCATGCCCGAGCCCCGTCTGCAGCGCTACCTGCACGATCAGCACACCCCCTACGAAACCATCCACCACGCGCGTGCGGTCACTGCGCAGGAGACCGCCGCCAGCGCGCACATCCACGGCAGCGTGCTGGCCAAGACCGTGATGGTGAAACTGGACGGCCGCCTGGCGATGGTGGTGCTGCCCGCCGCGCAGCGCGTCCACTTCGGTCGCCTGCGCCAGGCCGCCGGCGCGGCCACCGCCGGACTGGCGACCGAGGCCGAGTTCCGCGACCGGTTCCCGGACTGCGAGGCGGGCGCAATACCGCCCTTCGGCAACCTGTACGGCATCGAGACCTACGTCGACGACAGCCTCGCCAGCGGCGGGGACATCGCCTTCAACGCCGGCACCCATACCGAACTGCTGCGCATGCCGTTCGGCGAATTCGAGCGGCTGGCGGCGCCGAAGCGCCTGCACCTGACGCACCAGGCCTGACGTTTCGGCGCTCCCGGCGCGCTCAGCGCGCGGGTGGCGATGCCGGCGTCCGCGCATCCAGCGCGGCGACTTCGGCGGCGCTCAACGGCCGCCAGGCGCCCTTGCCAAGCTCGCCCAGCTCGAGCGGGCCGATCGCCACGCGCACCAACCGCAGCGTCTCGAAACCGAGCACCTGCAGCAGGCGTCGGATCTGGCGGTTGCGGCCCTCGTCCAGCACCACCTCCAGCCAGGCGTTCCTGCTGCCCGCGCGCAGCAGGGCGACGCGCTTGGCGGCGAGCCGCTCGCCGTCCGCGACGACGCCCGAGCGCATGCGCGCCAGCGCGTCGCTGTCCGGCACGCCCGCCACCTGCACGTGGTAGGTCTTGTCGAGATGCGTGCGCGGATCGGTGATCGCCGCCGCCCACGCGGTGTCGTTGCTCATCAGCAGCAGGCCCTCGCTGGCCTTGTCGAGACGGCCGACCGGCCCCAGCCACGGCAGGCCGGCTCCGGCAAACAGCGCGTACACCGTGTCGCGGCCGCGCTCGTCGGCGGCGCTGACCACCAGCCCGCGCGGCTTGTTGAGCATGAGGTAGACACGCTCGGCGCCGCCGAGCGCGACGCCGTCGAGCGCAATACGTTCGCATGCCGCGTCGGTCGGACGCTCCGGATCGCGCACGCAGCGGCCGTCCACGCTGACCCGCCCCGCGCGGATGCGCCGCTCGGCTTCGCTGCGCGAGCACACGCCGAGCTTCGACAGCACGCGCGCCAGGCCGTGCCTCGATGCCGGTGGCGGCGCGACAGTTGGGCTACGCTTGTCCATCACGCGAGCCTAGGCACACTGCCTCGGCGCGACAAGCCCTGCGAGGAGCGTCCATGTCCGAACACCACATCAAGACCGTCTGGTCGCGCAACGGCGGCCCGTTCGAGCGCGGCAACTACGATCGCGACCACGACGTGCATTTCGAGGGCGGCCAGGTCCTGCGCAACTCCGCCGCGGCCGGCGCCTACGCCGGCAACCCCGACGCCAGCAATCCGGAAGAGCTGCTGCTGGCGGCGCTGAGCAGTTGCCACATGCTGACCTTCTTCGCGGTCGCCGCGAACCGCGGCTACGTGATCGACCGCTACGAGGACGCCGCGATCGCGTATCTCGACAAGGACGCCGACGGCAAGATGGCCGTGGTGCGCGCGGTGCTGGCGCCGCGCGTCGCCTTCGGCGGCGACAAGCAGCCCGGCACCGAGGACTACGCCAAGCTGCACGAACGCGCGCACGCCGCCTGCTTCATCGCCAACTCGGTCAAGACCGCGGTCGAACTGCGGCTGTAGGGCCGCCGGCGGCGGACACCGCCCCTCCGATGGGAGGGGAACCAAAGAAAAGCCCGGCTTGCGCCGGGCTTTTCCTCGTGCCGCGGATCGGCTCGCCTTACTGCTGCGCGCCCTGATCCAGCACCTTCAGTTCCACGCGACGGTTGCGCGCGCGGCCTTCGTCGGTGCTGTTGGTGTCGATCGGATTGGTCTCGCCGAAGCCCTTCGGACCATCCAGGCGGCTGGCGTCGATGCCGTGCGAGACCAGGTAGTCGTACACGATCTTCGCGCGGCGCTCGGACAGCGCCTGGTTGTAGTCGTCCTTGCCCTTGGAGTCGGTGTAGCCGTCGACCTCGACGCGCACCTGCGGATAGCGCTTCAGCGTATCCACGGTCTGGTCGAGGATGCCCATCGACTCCTCGGTCGGCTCCTTCAGGACCTTGGAGATGTCCGTCTCGCCCGACTTCGGACGGTCGTACTTGAAGTTCACGCCGCGCAGGTCGATCACGACCTTCTGCGGGCAGCCGTCCGGGCCGACGATGGTGCCGGCCGGGGTGTTCGGGCACTTGTCGTCGCAGTTGTTGACGCCGTCCTTGTCGTCGTCCAGCTGCTCGCAGGTCGGCGCGGCCGGGGCCGGAGCCGCCGCCGGGGCCGGAGCGGCCTGGCCCATCGAGATCACCAGGCCCAGCGTGGCGAGGGTGTCGCCGTAGGAGCGGTGGTCCGACAGGCCGGCGTACTTCGCCGATGCCGTGTCGCGGTCCCAGCGATAGGCGACTTCGCCGCGGAACGCGACGCGATCGGTCAGCGCCTTCTGGATGCCCACACCGGCAGTAGCCATCGGACCCCAGCCGTGCACGTAGCCGCCAGCAGCAGCACCGTTGGCGGGCGGCTGGCCCGAGGCCACCGCCGCATGCTTGAGCGCGCCGATACCGCCCATCAGGTATGGACGCCAGCCGCTCCAGTCGCTGAACATCCAGCGGCCGGCCACGTCGAGGCCCACGCTCTCCCACTGCTTGCCGGGACGCGGCGAGCTGTCCTTGAAGTCGGCGTTGTTGTGCGTGGCTTCGAAGTCGACCGCGAAGTTCGGGTTGACCCAGTAGCCGGCGCCGAGACCGAGCAGGGGCGACTCCTGCGTCTGGCGGTTGCTGTCGGGGAACACCGCGCCGACGCGCGGGGCGATGTACCAGTTGCTGTAGTCCGCGGCGTGAGCGGCACCCACGCCGCCCAGCGCCAGGACGATCAGCGCAAACAGGCCCTTACGTTTCATCGGAATCTCCTCTTCTCGTTTTTCGCGACCGCGCCACCCCGCGCGGCACGCATTCGTATGCGAACGTACGGCGTATCGGCTTTCGAAGCCTTGTAATAGCGACCCCTTGCGAGGCGGGACGAGTTTAGCAAAAAACGAACATTTGCCCGTGATGACTCGCCCGACCTTTCAGAACCTATTCAGCCCGGTCACAGCGCGAACAAGTCCATCAGCCGATGGATCGGCATGGCCTCGAAACGGGCGGCATCGCGGCATGCGGCCAGGATCGCGTCCGCCCGACGCCCCGGCAAATGGCCGGCCAACGCCCCCTCGAACTTCTTCAGCAACACGGGGATGCCTTCGCCGCGCCGCTTGCGGTGGCCGATCGGATAATCGACGGACACTTTCTCCGTATTGCTGCCGTCCTTGAAGAACACCTGCACCGAATTGCCGATATAACGCTTTTCCGCGTCGAAATAGTCTTTGGTAAATTGGGGGTTCTCTTTGACCTGCATCAACTGCCGCAGGGCGTCGATGCGCGGATCGGCCGCAACCGCGTCCGAGTAGTCGTCGGCGGTCAGGCGGCCGAAGATGAGCGGCACCGCCACCATGTACTGGATGCAGTGGTCGCGGTCGGCGTAATTGGCCAGCGGGCCGGTCTTGTCGATGATGCGGCAGCCGGCCTCCTGGGTTTCGATCACGATCCGCTCGATCTGGTCGAGCCGGCCGGCGACCTGCGCGTGCAGCTTCATCGCGCACTCGACCGCGGTCTGCGCGTGGAACTCGGCCGGGAAGCTGATCTTGAACAGCACGTTCTCCATCACGTAGCTGCCGAACGGGCGCTCGAACCGGAACGGCTGGCCCTTGAAGGCCACGTCGTAGAAGCCCCAGGTCTTCGCGCTCAGCGCCGAGGGGTAGCCGACCACGCCCTTGTCGACCGCGTTCAGCGCGTGCGTGACCGCGCGGCGGCAGGCGTCGCCGGCGGCCCAGCTCTTGCGCGGGCCGGTGTTGGGCGCGTGGCGGTAGGTGCGCAGCGCGCCATTGTCGATCCAGCTGTGCGAGACGGCAGTGACGATCGCGTCCTTGTCGCCGCCCAGCATGTGCGTCGTCACCGCGGACGAGGCCAGCCGCACCAGGATCACGTGGTCCATGCCGACGCGGTTGAAACTGTTCTGCAGCGCGTAGCAGCCCTGGATCTCGTGCGCCTTGATCGCCGCGGTCAGCACGTCGCGCACGCTCAGCGGCGTGCCGCCCTCGCGCTCGGCCTTGCGGCTGAGGTAGTCGGCGACGGCGAGGATCGCGCCGAGGTTGTCGGAGGGATGGCCCCACTCGGCGGCCAGCCAGGTGTCGTTGAAGTCCAGCCAGCGGATCTGCGTGCCGATCGCAAACGCCGCCTGCACCGGATCAAGCTCGTGGCTGGTGCCCGGCACGCGCGCACCGCCAGCCAGGGTCGCGCCCGGCACCACCGGCCCGAGGTGCTTGACGCATTCGGGGAACTTCATCGCCAGCATCGCGCAGCCGAGCGAGTCCATCAGCATGTAGCGCGCGGTCTCGTACGCCTCGGCGGAGTCGATGCGGTAGTCGGCGACGTAGTCGGCGATGTCGCGCATCGGCTGGTCGGGATCGGGGCGCTTGGCGGAGCGGATGTCGTGGTGGGCCATCGGCATTTCCTGTGGGACGGGGCGCGCGCGGCGCGCGGGAGGACGGCCGCGGCAGGCACGCCGCGGAACGCGTAATTTTGCCAGAACTCGGCGCGCCGCTCAGCGCCGGTGCGGTCGCGCCGGCGGCGGAAAGCGCGCGCCGCCCGCGCAGAAGGCGGGAAACATGCCTGACGCAGACGCCGGGAGCCGCTACGCTGGTGCCGGCCCGCGGCGCGCCGCGCCCACGAGGACCGCCCCATGCATGCCTCGCCCGCCATGCCTGCGCTGTTCGTGTCCCATGGCGCGCCGACGCTGGCCCTGGACGATTCGCCCGCGGGCCGCTTTCTCGACGCGCTCGGCGGCGAGCTGCCGCGGCCGACCGCGCTGATCGTCGCCTCCGCGCATTTCGGCGCGCGCCAGGCGACGGTGGGCGCACACGCGCAGCCGCCGACCGTGCACGACTTCCACGGCTTCCCGCCGCCGCTGTACGCGCTGCGCTACCCGGCGCCCGGCGCACCCACGCTCGCCGCGCACGCCGCCGACCTGCTGCGCGCGGCCGGCTTCGACACGCGCATCGACGCGCACGCCGGCATCGACCACGGCGTGTGGGTGCCGCTGCGGCGCATGTACCCCGACGCAGAGATCCCGGTGGTGCCGCTGGCGGTGAATCCCGGCGCGGACGCGGCCTGGCACTTCCGCCTCGGCGCGGCGCTGGCGCCGCTGCGCCGCGAAGGCGTGCTGGTGATCGGCTCCGGCGGCTTCGTGCACAACCTGCACGCGCTGGACTGGCACGGCCGCGCCACGCCGCGCTGGGCCGGCGCCTTCGCCGACTGGCTGGACGCGCGCCTGCTCGCCGGCGACCGCGCCGCCGCGCAGGACTGGCTGCACCAGGCACCGCAGCCGCTCCAGGCGCATCCGACGCCCGAGCACCTGTGGCCGCTGTTCGTCGCCTGGGGCGCCGGCGGCGGCGCGGCGCGCGCGCTGCACCGCTCGTGGGAGTTCGGCAGCCTGGCCATGCATGCCTATGCATTCGGGGATTGAGCCGCCGCGCTTGACGGCGTGCCACAACGCTGCGGAGAATGCCGCCGCTGTACACCTCGAAGGGGAGTAGCTCCCTGGCTGCCGCGCCTCGCGCCGGCGGCCTGCGCGCCGGCCGTCATCACGGGCATGCCCTGCCCCGGTCGTCGCGGCAGCCTGCGGGCTGCGAGCGAGACTTTCGCGGTGACGTCGGGCCGTGCGCGCGCCCGCCGTCATCGCGGAAGATCGCGCGCACCACGGAGCATGCATGGATTTCCTCACCCCGCAGTTCTTCTCCGGCCTGCTGTCGATCATCCTGATCGACCTGGTGCTGGCCGGCGACAACGCCATCGTCATTGCGCTGGCCGCGCGCAATCTGCCCAAGCGCCTGCAGAATCAGGCGATCTTCTGGGGCACGTTCGGCGCCGTCGCGGTGCGCATCGCGCTGACCGCCGTCGTGGTCTACCTGCTGAAGGTACCGGGGCTGATGCTGGTCGGCGGGCTGATCCTGCTGCCGATCGCCTGGAAGCTGCTGCGCCAGGACGAGCCCGGCGAAGGCCACGAGATCAAGGCGGCCGTCGGCTTCTGGAGCGCGATGCGCACCATCGTGGTCGCCGATGCGCTGATGGGCCTCGACAACGTGCTGGCGATCGCCGGCGCCTCGCACGGCCACCTCGGCCTGGTGGTGCTCGGCCTGCTGGTCAGCGTGCCGCTGGTGGTGTGGGGCTCGACCCTGATCCTGAAACTGATCGTGCGCTTCCCGGCGATCGTCTACGTCGGCGCCGGCGCCATTGCCTGGACCGCCGCGCGCATGATCAGCCACGATGGCCTGGTCGCCGCCTGGTTCGACCGCTTCGGCTGGGCCGAGTACCTGCTCGACGTGGTTTTGGTTGCCGGCGTGTGCGGGCTCGGCTGGTGGGCGGCGCGGCGCGGCCAGGCGCAACGCTTGCGCGAGCAGCAGACGAGCGGCTGAGCGCGGGCACCGGCGCGCGCCTGCGGGCGCGGACTCCACACACCCTCTCTCCCACGCGAGCCGCCATGAAAGCCATCGCCCTCACCCGCTATCTCCCCATCGGCGATCCGCAGTCGCTGGTCGACGTCGAACTGCCCCGGCCCGTGCCCACGGGCCGCGACCTGCTGGTGCGCGTCGAGGCGGTGTCGGTCAATCCCGTCGACACCAAGGTGCGCGCGCCCAAGGCCGCGGTCGAACCCTCGCCGCGCGTGCTCGGCTGGGATGCGGCCGGCGTGGTCGAGGCCGTCGGCGATGCGGTGACGCTGTTCAAGCCCGGCGACCGCGTCTACTACGCCGGCGCGATCGACCGCCCCGGCAGCAACGCGCAGTTCCAGCTGGTCGATGAGCGCATCGCCGGGCCGATGCCGAAAACGCTCGATTTCGCGGAAGCCGCGGCACTGCCGCTGACCGCACTGACCGCATGGGAGCTGCTGTTCGACCGCTTCGGCTTCGACCCGGAAGGCGCCGACCGCGGCCGCACGCTGCTGATCCTGGCCGGCGCCGGCGGCCTCGGCTCGATCGCGATCCAGTTGGCCCGACGCGCGGGTCTCACCGTGATCGCCACCGCTTCGCGCGCGGAGACCGTCGAATGGTGCAGGCGCATGGGCGCGGATCACGTGGTCGACCATCGCCAGCCGCTGCGGCCGCAGATCGAGGCGCTCGGCCTCGCGGCCGTCGACGCGATCGGCTGCTTCACCGCCGCCGAGGCGTACTGGCCGCAGATGGCGGACCTGGTCGCGCCGCAGGGACGCATCGGCCTGGTCGTCGGCATGAAGGCGGCGGTCGACCTCGAGCCGCTGAAGAACAAGAGCGCGAGCGTGCACTGGGAATTCATGTTCACGCGTTCGCTGTACCACACGCCGGACATGGTCGAGCAGCACCGCATCCTGGCGCGCGTGGCCGAACTGGTGGACGCGGGCGCGCTGCGCAGCACGCTGGCGGAGACGCTGGCGCCGATCGACGCCGCCAACCTGCGCGCGGCGCACGCGCGGCTCGAATCCGGCCGCAGCATCGGCAAGCTGGTGCTGCGCGGCTGGGACTGAACGGCGCTGTCGCGCGCCGCGGGCTTGCCGACGCGGCGCGCAGCGGGCATTCTCGAACGATCGTTTGAATCGTTCGCAGGCCCGCCGTGAGCTATCCGCACCTGTTCGCCCCGCTCGACCTCGGCTTCTGCACCCTGCCCAATCGCGTGTTGATGGGCTCGATGCACACCGGGCTGGAAGACCGCGCGCGCGACTACCCGAAGCTGGCCGCCTACTTCGCCGCGCGCGCGCGCGGCGGCGTCGGCCTGATGGTGACGGGCGGGCTGGCGCCGAACGTCGAGGGCTGGCTGAAGCCGTTCGCCGGCCGGCTGTCGATGCCGTGGCACGTCGCGCGGCATCGCCAGGTGACGCGCGCGGTGCACGAGGAAGGCGGGCGCATCTGCCTGCAGATCCTGCACGCCGGGCGCTACGGCTACCACCCGCTGTCGGTGGCGCCCTCGCGCATCAAGTCGCCGATCACGCCGTTCACGCCGCGCGCGCTCACCGGGCGCGGCGTCGAGCGCACCATCCGCGACTTCGCCGACTGCGCGCGACTGGCGCAGGACGCCGGCTACGACGGCGTCGAGGTGATGGGCTCGGAGGGCTACCTGATCAACCAGTTCCTGACCGCGCGCACCAAACGGCGGCAGGACCGCTGGGGCGGCAGCCTGGAGAACCGCATGCGTTTCCCGGTCGAGATCGTGCGCCGCACGCGCGAGGCGGTCGGCCGCGAGTTCATCATCATCTACCGCCTGTCGATGCTGGACCTGGTCGAGGACGGCCAGGACTGGAATGAGATCGCCGCGCTGGCGAAAGCGGTCGAGGCCGCCGGCGCCACGCTGATCAACACCGGCATCGGCTGGCACGAGGCGCGCGTGCCGACCATCGTCACCTCGGTGCCGCGCGCCGCGTTCGCGTGGGTGACGCGCAAGCTGAAGGGCGAGGTGGCGATCCCGCTGGTCGCCACCAACCGCATCAACATGCCCGACGTGGCCGAGCGCGTGCTCGCCGCGGGCGATGCCGACCTGGTGTCGATGGCGCGCCCGCTGCTGGCCGATCCCGAGTGGGTGGCGAAGGCGCGCGCCGATCGCGCCGACCGCATCAACACCTGCATCGCCTGCAACCAGGCCTGCCTCGACCACGTGTTCGAGAACAAGCGCGCGTCCTGCCTGGTCAACCCGCGCGCCTGCCACGAAAGCGAACTGGTGCTGGCGCCGGCGGCGGCGAAGAAGCGCTACGCCGTGGTCGGCGCCGGCCCCGCCGGCCTCGCCTGCGCCACCGCGCTGGCCGAGCGCGGCCACGCCGTCACCCTGTACGAGCAGAGCGACGCGATCGGCGGCCAGTTCAACATGGCCAAGCGCATCCCCGGCAAGGAGGAATTCGCCGAGACGCTGCGCTATTTCGGCCATCGCCTCGCCGACACCGGCGTGATCCTGCGCCTCGGCGCGCGCGCCGACGCCGCGACGCTGGCCGCCGGCGGCTACGACGCGGTGGTGCTGGCGACCGGCGTCACGCCGCGCGCGGCGCGCATCCCCGGCGACGACCACGCGAAGGTGCTGAGCTACGTCGACGTGCTGCAGCGCGGCGCGCCGGTGGGCGCGCGCGTGGCGATCGTCGGCGCCGGCGGCATCGGCTTCGACGTCGCCGAGTTCCTGATCCAGCCGGCGCCCTCGCCGACCACCGACATCGCGCGCTGGGCGCGCGAATGGGGCGTGGACACCGCGCTGGCCGCGCGCGGCGGACTCGCGCCGCCCACGCCCGAGCCGCCGGCGCGCCAGGTCTGGCTGCTGCAGCGCACGCAGGGCCGGCTGGGCGCGCGGCTCAACCGCACCACCGGCTGGGTGCATCGCGCCACGCTCAAGCACAAGGGCGTGCGCATGCTCGGCGGCGTGAGCTACGAGCGCATCGACGACGACGGCCTGCACCTGCGCATCGGCGACAAGGCGCAGACGCTCGCGGTCGACCACGTGGTGATCTGCGCCGGCCAGGAGCCCAACCGCACGCTGGCGGCGGAACTGCAGGCCGTCGGCCTGCGCGTGCACCTGATCGGCGGCGCCGACGTCGCCGCAGAGCTGGACGCCAAGCGCGCGATCGACCAAGGCACGCGGCTCGCCGCCGCGCTGTAGCGCGCGCACGAGGTCGTCCTTGCAGGCGACGGAAACGCAGCGTTTCCCCAATCGCACCAATTTCCGCTTGTTCTGCGCGACGCGCCGCCGCAGCCTAGCGTGCTGCCCTTCACGATCGACGCTAGGAGACACGCATGAAGCTTTACTACTCACCCGGCACCTGCGCGCTGGCCGACCACATCGTTCTGGAATGGATCGGCAAGCCGTACCAGACGCAGCGGATCAGCCGCGAAGAACGCAAGATGCCGGCCTTCCTCAAGCTGAATCCGGCCGGCGCCGTGCCGGTGTTCGAGGGCGAGGACGGCTGGGTGCTGACCCAGAACGTCGCCATCCTCAACTACCTCGCCGACACGCATCCGCAGGCCGGGCTCGGCGGCGACGGCACGCCGCGCGGACGCGCCGAAGTCAACCGCTGGCTGGCCTTCCTCAACTCCGACCTGCACCCGGCCTTCAAGCCGCTGTTCGGCGCCACCGCCTACCTCGGCGACGAGGGCGCGATCGAGAAGAGCAAGGTCGCCGCGCGCGCCCAGTTGCGCGGCTACTTCGAGCGCGCCGACGCGCAGCTCGCGGACCGCGACTGGCTGGCCGGCACGCGCTCGATCGCCGATCCCTACCTGTACGTGGTGATGCGCTGGGCCCCGGGCCAGGGCGTGGACCTGTCCGGACTGCGCCACCTGGAGCGCTTCTTCCAGCGCATGCAGGCCGACGCGGCCGTGCAGCGCGTGCTGAAGGAAGAAGGGCTGGCCTGACCGGAACGCCCGCGGCCCCGATCCGCGTGTCGGGCCGGGCGCCGCAGGCGCACCGTTCAGAAGCGCACGCGCATGAACGCCGCCGGCCCCTGCAGACGCAACCGCAATCGCGCCGCGTAGTCGCGGCCGTCCTTGTCGAGATGGATGCGGTTGGCCGCGTACTCGACGCCGAGGCCCACGTGCTCCCACGGGAAGTACTCGACGCCCAGCGCACCGGAAAAGATGTGCCCCTGCAGCGACCCGGCATTCTTGCGCACCCCGGAAAGATCGACGTAGACGCGGACGTCGCGCGTGAACGCGTGTCGCCAGCCCAGCGTCAACACCGGCGCCCATGCCGCCTCGCTGTGGTGGCTGGTCGCGGCGGCGCTGCCGCCGACGGGGCCGTCGACCGTCACCTCGCCCACCACGTCGAGGGCAAGCCGGTAGTACGCCGCGCCGATGCCCACGCCGACCACATCGTGCTCGCCGGCATCCAGCCACCAGTGCCAGGCGGCGCTGACGAAATCCATGCCGAATCTGCTGCGGATCGCGGCGTCGATGTCGTAGGCGTTGCCGTCGTAGATCACGCGCCGATCCAGCGTGCGCGCGCCGCGGTCGTCGTAGCGATAAGCGTCGAGGCCGAAACCCTGATGGTCGCCGAGCAGGAAATCCACGCGCGCGCGGCCGATCGGATGACGGCGATCCAGCCCGAAATCCCTTTCGGCGTCTATCGTGGTGCCCTGCGGGCCGCCGCTGGCGTCGACGCCGAGCCGGATCCGCATGTCCGGCTGGTAGCCGCCGAGCCACGCGCCAAACCGGTCCAAGGCCATCGACGGCGCAGCCTGCGCAAGGCCGGCGGCGAGAATCAGGCCGCAGCCGCACGCCCATCGCACCGCCCGCGTTCTCCCGCGCATAGCGCCCTCTTGCCGTCGCGGCCATGCCCGCCGCACCCACCCGGCTTATACCGTGAACACCGAAGCCGCGCGACCCGGAAAACGGAAAGGGAGCCCGCAGGCTCCCTTTCGCGTGCACCGCGCTACCGTCGGAGTCAGCGCTTCTCGATCGGCGCGTAGGCGCGGTCTTCCGGCCCGGTGTAGTTCGCGCTCGGGCGGATGATCTTGCCGTCGGCACGCTGCTCGATCACGTGCGCGCTCCAGCCGGAGGTGCGCGCGATCACGAACAGCGGCGTGAACATCAGCGTCGGCACGCCCATCATGTGGTAGGCGCTGGCCGAGTACCAGTCGAGGTTGGGGAACATCTTCTTGAGATCCCACATCAGCGTCTCGATGCGCTCGGAGATCTCGAACAGGCGCACGTTGCCGCCTTCCTGGCACAGCTTGCGGCTGATCTCCTTGATGATCGGATTGCGCGGATCGCCGATCGTGTAGACCGGATGGCCGAAGCCGATCACGATCTCCTTGCGCTCGACGCGCGCGCGGATGTCGGCCTCGGCCTCGTCGGCGCTGCGGTAGCGGGCGATGATGTCCATCGCCACCTCGTTGGCGCCGCCGTGCTTCGGGCCGCGCAGCGCGCCGATCGCGCCGGTGATGCAGGAGTAGATGTCGGAGCCGGTGCCGGCGATCACGCGCGCGGTGAAGGTGCTGGCGTTGAACTCGTGCTCGGCGTACAGCACCAGCGACTTGTCCAGCGCCTGCGCGCACAGCTCGCTGGGCTTGCGCCCGTGCAGCAGTTGCAGGAAGTGGCCGGCGATCGAATCGTCGTCGGTCTCGGTTTCGATGCGCTTGCCGTTGTGGCTCCAGTGGTACCAGTACAGCAGCATCGAGCCGAAGCTCGCCATCAGGCGGTCGGCGATGTCGCGCGCGCCGGCGAGGTTGTGGTCGTCCTTCTCCGGCAGCACGGTGCCCAGCACCGAGGCACCGGTGCGCAGCACGTCCATCGGGTGGGTGGACGCCGGCAGCAGCTCCAGCGCGCCCTTCACCGGCGCCGGCAGGCCGCGCAGCCGCTTCAGCTTGGCGCGGTAGGCGTTCAGCTCCGACCAGGTCGGCAGCACGCCGTACACGAGCAGGTGCGCCACTTCCTCGAAGCTCGCCTTGGTGGCGAGGTCGTGGATGTCGTAGCCGCGGTAGTGCAGATCGTTGCCGCTGCGGCCGACCGTGCAGATCGCGGTGTTGCCGGCGGCGACGCCGGACAGCGCGACCGACTTCTTGGCCTTGGGAAGGACTTGCTGGGCGTTCTCGCTCATGGTTCTCTCCGAATCGGGCCGGCACCGCAACCGGTACGCGGCGGGGCGACGCTTTGCTCGTGTCGTCGTCTCAGTTGTTGAAAATCTCGGCCACGGGCAGCCGCGGGCAACGGTCGACCGGCTGCACCAGCAGCGTGGGCGCCTTGTAGCCGACCGGGTGGCGGTCGCTGTACATCCAGCATTCGTCCAGCGTCGAACAGAAGCACACCGCCATGCTCATGCGGTGCAGCGCCTGCGTGCGGAAGTGCTGCCAGACCTCCTTGTCGGGAAAGCGGATCATCTGCAGCTCCGAGCCCGGCGTCAGCACATTGGGATTGAGGGTGGACTGGATGAAGCGGCGCGGTTCGGCGACGCCGAGCGCGTCGAGCACGTGCTGCCAGTCCGGCCGCGGCTTGCCGTCGATCCAGATCTGCGCGGTGCGCACGATCGCCGGCCCGACGCCCTTGTTGTAGACGAGCACCGACTGCGCCAGGTCGTCGTTGCCGACCACCAGGAACGGCCAGACCTGGGCGCGCACCTGCTGGCGCTGGATGTACGCCGTGTAGCCGGACACCACCAGCGCGAGGAAGCCGATCAGCGCAGCGACCACCGCGGCCAGCGCGTCCCAGTTGCGCCGGCCCTCGCGGGCGCGCGGCGCAGCGGGCTCGGCGGGCGGCGTCGGCGCGGCCACTTCAGTCTTCCTTGCGGCTGCCGAACAGTTCGTCGAGCTTGCGCTCGTAGTCCCAGTAGCCGAGCTTGTCGTACAGCTCGGTGCGGGTCTGCATGGCGTCGACCACGGCACGCTGGTGGCCGTCGCGGCGGATCGCCTCGTACACCCCGAGCGCGGCCTTGGCCATGGCGCGGAAGGCGGACAACGGGTACAGCACCATGTCGACGCCGACCGCGGCCAGCTCTTCGCTGCTCCACAGCGGCGTCTTGCCGAATTCGGTGATGTTGGCCAGCACGGGCACGCCCACCGCGTCCTTGAAGGTGCGGTACATCGGCAGCTCGGTGACGGCCTCGGCGAAGATCATGTCGGCGCCGGCCTCGACGCACAGCCGTGCGCGCTCGATCGCCGCGTCCAGGCCTTCCACCGCGATCGCGTCGGTGCGCGCGATGATCGTGAACTGGTCGTCGCTGCGCGCGTCGGCGGCGGCCTTGATGCGGTCGGCCATGTCCTCCTTCGGCACCAGCTCCTTGCCGGGACGATGGCCGCAGCGCTTGGCCTGCACCTGGTCCTCGATGTGCACGGCGCCCGCACCGACGCGGATCATCGTCTTGATCGCGCGCGCGATGTTGAAGGCGCTGCCCCAGCCGGTGTCGATGTCGACCAGCACCGGCAGGTCGACCACGCTGGTCAGGCGCTCGACGTCGATGGCGACGTCCTCCAGCGTGGTGATGCCGAGGTCGGGAATGCCGCGGCTGGATGCCGCCACGCCGCCGCCCGAGACGTACAGCGCCTTGAAGCCGGCCGACGCGGCCAGGATGCCGGCGTAGGCGTTGATCGCGCCGACGATCTGCAGCGGCTTCTCGGCGGCGACGGCGGCGCGGAAACGCGCGCCTGGAGAGGCAGGCTGGCTCATGGGACCTCCGCGCAAAAACGACATTTTAGCCGATCCGCGCGTCCCGCCGCCGGGCCCGTCCCCGATAGCTCCCGCCCTAGCCGCCCCACTCCGGTCCGCGCGCCAGCGCGCGCTTGATCTCCTCCAGCGCGTTCGGGTCGTCCAGGGTGGACAGGTCGCCGGGATCGGTGCGCTGCGCCAGTGCCGCCAGCGAGCGGCGCAGCAGCTTGCCGGAGCGCGTCTTCGGCAAGGCATTGACGATGTAGATGCGCGCTGGCCTGGCCACCGCGCCCAGCATCGCGGCGACGCGCTCCAGCATGCCCTCGGCGGCGGCAGCCCGCGCGGCGGCGTCCGCGGCGGCGTCCTTCAGCGTGGCGAACACCACCGGCACCTGTCCCTTCAGTTCGTCGGCAACGCCGATCACCGCGGCCTCGGCGACGGCGGCGTGGGTCGCCACCGCCTCCTCGATCTCGCGCGTGCCCAGCCGATGGCCGGCGACGTTGATCACGTCGTCGGTGCGGCCGAGGATGAAGTAGTAGCCATCGGCGTCGCGGATCGCCCAGTCCAGCGAGCTGTACAGCAGTTCCTTGAAGTGGCCAAAGTAGCCCTTCAGGAACCGCGCGTCGTCGCCCCAGATCGTGCTGAGGCAGCCCGGCGGCAGCGGCGGCACGATGGTCAGTACGCCCTTCTCGTCGGCGGCGGCATCTGCGCCGGTGACCTCGTCGATCACGCGCATGCGGTAGCCGAGGTTGGGCAGGCCGGGCGAGCCGAACTTCTGCGGCTTCAAATCCAGGCCCGGCAGCAGGGTCAGCACCGGCCAGCCGGTCTCGGTCTGCCAGTAGTTGTCGATCACCGGTTTGCCGATGCCTTCGCTGATCCACTTCGCGGTCGGCTCGTCCAGCGGTTCGCCGGCGAGGAACAGCCATTTCAGCGTGGACAGATCGTGCTTCTTCAGCCAGGCCGGATCCTGCTTCTTCAGCACGCGGATCGCCGTCGGCGAGGAGAACATGCTGCGCACGCCGTATTCCGCGCACAGCTGCCACCAGATGCCGGGGTCGGGATGCGTCGGCAGGCCCTCGTACAGCAGCGAGGTGGCGCCGACGATCAACGGACCGTATACGTTGTAGGAGTGCCCCACCGCCCAACCGATGTCGGAAGTGGAGAACATCACCTGGCCAGCGCCGACGTCGAACACCGTGCGCATCGACAGCGCCATTGCCACCGCATAGCCACCGACGTCGCGCTGCACGCCCTTCGGCTTGCCGGTGGTGCCCGAGGTGTACAGCAGGTAGCTCGGCTCGTTCGATTCCAGCCAGGCCACCGGCACGCGTGCGTTGGCGTGCTTGGCGCGCAGCGGCGCGTATTCGAGATCGCGCGCCGGCTGCATGGCGAGGTCGGGATCGAGCCCGCGCCGCACCACCAGCACCGCCGGCGGCGGCGACTGCGCCGCCGCGCAGGCCTCGTCCACCAGCGGCTTGTAGCGCACCACCTTGCCGGCGCGCATGCCGGCATCGGCGCAGATCAGCAGCTTCGGCTTCGCATCGTCGATGCGCAGCGCGAGGTTGTGCGCGGCGAAGCCGCCGAACACCACCGAATGGATCGCGCCGATGCGCGCGCAGGCGAGGATCGCGAACACCGCCTCGGCGAAGTTCGGCATGTAGATCACCACGCGATCGCCGCGGCCAACGCCGAGTTCCTGCAGCACTGCGGCGAACGCGTTCACCTCGCGGTGCAGCTCGCGGTAGGTGATGCGACGGGTGATGCCGGTCTCCGTCGACATCGCCACCAGCGCGAGCTGGTCCGGCCGCGCCTCCAGGTGGCGGTCGACCGCGTTGTAGCAGAGGTTGGTGGTGCCGCCGACAAACCACCTGCGGAACGGCGGGTTCGCGTAATCGAGGATGCGCTGCGGCGGCGTGTGCCAATAGATGGCCCGCGCCTCCTCGGCCCAGAACGCTTCCGGCTCCACGATCGAGCGCCGATAGGCGTCTTCGTAGCGCATGGCCGCCCCCGTCGCGGGTGACGGCGCTAGCCTAGTGCAAGCCTGCGGCGCCGGCGTCCCGACCAAGGTCGTAGGCCGTTGCGAATATGCGCAGTCGTCGTTCGCCACACATGCGAAGGGCGGCCAGTGGCCGCCCTTCGTCGCGCATGCGCGAAGCCGCCGCTTACTTCTTGGCGAACAGGTGTTCGACGCCGGCGCGCTCCTCGCGCAGCTCCTTGCTGGTCGCGTCCATGCGCTCGCGCGAGAAGGCGTCGATCTCCAGGCCCTGCACGATCTCGTACTTGCCGTTCGCGCAGGTCACCGGGTAGCCGTAGATCACGCCCGGAGCGATGCCGTAGGAGCCGTCGGTCGGGATCGCCATCGACACCCAGTCGCCGGCCTCGGTGCCGAGCGCCCAGGAGCGCATGTGGTCGATCGCGGCGGACGCCGCCGAGGCGGCCGACGAGGAGCCGCGCGCCTTGATCACCGCCGCACCGCGCTGCTGCACGGTCGGGATGAAGGTGTCCCTGTACCAGGCCTGGTCGACCAGGCCGGTCGCGGCCTTGCCCTTCACCGTGGCGTGGTGGATGTCCGGGTACTGGGTCGAGCTGTGGTTGCCCCAGATGATCATCCTGCGGATGTCGGTGGTGTGCGCGCCGGTCTTCTCGGCGAGCTGCGACAGCGCGCGGTTGTGGTCGAGGCGCACCATCGCGGTGAAGCAGCGCGGATCGAGGTCCGGCGCGTTCTGTTGCGCGATCAGCGCATTGGTGTTGGCCGGGTTGCCGACCACCAGCACCTTGACGTCGCGCCTGGCGTGCCCGTTCAGCGCCTTGCCCTGCGGTGCGAAGATCGCGCCGTTGGCTTCCAGCAGGTCCTTGCGCTCCATGCCCGGGCCGCGCGGACGCGCGCCGACCAGCAGCGCGTAATCGGCGTCCTTGAACGCGACGTTGGCGTCGTCGGTGGCGACGATGCCGGCGAGCAGCGGGAACGCGCAGTCGTTCAGCTCCATCGCCAGGCCGTTCAGCGCGGGCAGCGCCGGGGTGATCTCGAGCAGGTGCAGGATCACCGGCTGGTCCTTGCCGAGCATGTCGCCGGCGGCAATGCGGAACAGCAGGGCGTAGCCGATCTGGCCGGCGGCGCCGGTCACGGCAACGCGGACGGGGGCTTTCATCACGAAACTCCTTTGCTTGTCGTAGGGTGAGCCTTGGCCCACCGACGCGAAACACGGTGGGCCGAGGCCCACCCTGCCGATGCGTTTCAGGCGAGTTCGGCGAAGAACTCGCGGATGCGCTTCAGCCCGTCGGTCAGTTGCGCCTGCGGGCAGGTGTAGGAGATGCGCAGCGCGCGCGGCTCTCCGAACGCGGAACCGGGCACGCAGGCGACGCTCTTCGCATCGAGCAGCGCGGCGCACAGATCCACGTCGTTGGCGATCTTCCTGCCGTCATGCGACTTGCCGAACGCGCAGGAGATGTCGGGGAACACGTAGAACGCGCCCTGCGGCCGCGGGCACTTCACGCCGGGGATCGCGCTCAGCGCGGCCAGCACCTCGTCGCGGCGCGCGGCGAACTCGGCGCACTTGCGCGCGGGCACGTCCTGCGGGCCGCTGAGCGCGGCCAGCGCGGCCACGGTGACAATCTCCGGCACGTTGGTGATGTGGTTGGAATTCAGCGTCACCACCGCCTGCGCGACGCTCTCCGGCCCGGCCATGAAGCCGCAGCGCCAGCCGGGCATGCCGTAGGTCTTGGAGATCGAGTCGACCACGATCACGCGATCGCGCAGCTCCGGCCTGACGTGCACGAAGTTGTGGTAGCCGACGCCGTCGAACACCATGCGGTTGTAGATGTCGTCGGTGATCACCCAGGTGTCCGGGTGCTTCGCCACCACCTCGGCCAGCGCGACGATCTCCTCGCGCGTGTACACCATGCCCGTCGGGTTGGACGGGTTGTTGAACAGGAACACCTTGGGCTTGCTGGCCAGCGCCTTGTCGAGCTGCGCCGGCGTCAGCTTGTAGTTCTGCTCGGGCGGGCACGGCAGTTGCGTGACCTTCGCGCCCAGGATCTCGGCGATGTCGAGATAGCTGGTCCAGTACGGCGTCGGGAAGACGATCTCGTCGCCCTCGTCGAGCAGCGCCTCGGCCAGGTTGTACAGGATGTGCTTGGCGCCGATCGCGGTCGCGCAGTGCTTGCGCTCGTAGCCTTTGAAGCCGCCCTGCTCCAGGTGCTTCAGGAACGCATCGAGCAGGTCCTCGCGGCCGCGGTTGGAGCCGTACTGGCCCGAGTCCTTCGCCAGCGCCGCGCGCACCGCGTCGTAGACGTGTTCGCCCGGCAGGAAGTTCGGCACGCCGATCGAGAAATTGACGACGTTGCGGCCTTCGGCCTTGAGCCGCTTCGCCTTGTCGGCGATCACCATGATCGCACTCGGCTTGGCGCGGCCCATGCGCTTCGCAAGCTTCAGCATGGGAGTCACTCGCGAGGAGGGAAAGCGGGATTTTAACACAGCGGGCCGCGCACCCAGCAGCGGCGCAAAGTCATGCCGGAGCGCGCATGATCGGCCTGCCCGCCGGGCCCGGCGGGCAGGCGTGGAGACTCATCCGCAAAGGAGAAGGCGCATGCTGCACTGGATCTGGATGTTCGTCATCGGCCTGGTGATCGGCGTCGTGGCCAAGTTCCTGATGCCCGGCAAGGATCCCGGCGGATTCATCGTCACCGGCCTGCTCGGCATCGCCGGCTCGCTGCTCGCCGGCTGGCTCGGCCAGACGCTCGGCTGGTACCAGGCGGGCCAGCCGGCCGGCTTCATCATGTCGGTGATCGGCGCGATCGTCCTGCTGTTCCTGTACCG
This sequence comes from Mizugakiibacter sp., assembly GCF_039680435.1. Lineage (NCBI taxonomy): Bacteria > Pseudomonadati > Pseudomonadota > Gammaproteobacteria > Lysobacterales > Rhodanobacteraceae > Mizugakiibacter > Mizugakiibacter sp. Next base: position 28,629 of record NZ_JBDKSX010000125.1, read on the forward strand.
GCTGCTGTTCAAGCCGAAGGCGCCATGAGGCGAAGGCGCGGGCGGCACCTGCCGTCCGCGCCCGCCGCACCGGCCTCAGCCGCGCGCGTCCAGCACCGCGTTCCACTGGCCGACCCGCTCGGCCATCTGCGCCAGCACCGCGTCGGCATCGCCCTCGATCGTCACCGACTCGATGGCGTCGCCCTGGCGGATCGCGTCCACCACCTTCTGGTCCTCGGCATCCAGCACCGCGCCGAACACGGTGTGCTTGCCGTCCAGCCACGGCGTGGCGACGTGGGTGATGAAGAACTGGCTGCCGTTGGTGCCGGGGCCGGCGTTGGCCATCGACAGCACGCCCGGACGGTCGTGGCGCAGGTCCGCGCGGCACTCGTCCTCGAAGCGGTAGCCGGGATTGCCGCGGCCGTCGCCGTTCGGGCAGCCGCCCTGGACCATGAAATCGGGGATCACGCGGTGGAAGCTCAGGCCGTCGTAGAAGCCGCGCCGCGCCAGGTTGACGAAATTGGCCACGGTCAGCGGGGTCTTGTCGGCGTAAAGTTGCACGCGGATCGGGCCGCGGCTGGTCTGGAAACGGGCGATGAGGGCGTCGGTCATGGGCTCATTCCTGGGCAGTGGCCGGCTAGCTTAACAGCGCCTTGCCGGCGCGCCGCCGCTGCGGCGGGCGGGCGCGAAAAACGCTATACTGGCGCGTTTGCCATTCGGCCCATTCGAGTCGGCCACCGCGCCGTCCGCCCAAACGCATGTCCATCGAAAACCTCCGCAACATCGCCATCGTCGCCCACGTCGACCACGGCAAGACCACACTGGTCGACCAGCTGCTGAAGCAGTCCGGCACGCTCTCCGAACGCGCCGTGGTGCCCGATCGCGTGATGGACTCGAACGACCAGGAGCGCGAGCGCGGCATCACCATCCTCGCCAAGAACACCGCGATCACCTGGCGCGAGAACCGCATCAACATCGTCGACACCCCGGGCCACGCCGACTTCGGCGGCGAGGTCGAGCGCGTGCTGTCGATGGTCGACTCCGTGCTGCTGCTGGTCGACGCGATGGACGGCCCGATGCCGCAGACGCGCTTCGTCACGCAGAAAGCCTTCCAGATGGGCTTCAAGCCGATCGTGGTGATCAACAAGATCGACCGCCCCGGCGCGCGCCCGGACTGGGTGCTGAACGCCACCTTCGACCTGTTCGACCGCCTCGGCGCGACCAACGAGCAGCTCGACTTCCCGGTGGTCTATGCCTCGGCCCTGCACGGCTACGCCAGCCTCGATCCGGAAGCGCGCGAAGGCGACATGACGCCGCTGTTCGAGGCGATCATGAAGCACGTGGCGCCGCCGCAGGTCGACCCGGCCGGCGCGTTCCAGATGCGCATCAGCCAGCTCGACTACAACAGCTACGTCGGCCTGATCGGCATCGGCCGCATCCAGCGCGGCACGGTGCGCACCAACATGCCGGTCGCGGTGATCGACCGCGAAGGCAAGAAGCGCAACGGCAAGGTGCTGCAGGTGCTCGGCTTCATGGGCCTGGAGCGCCGCGAGGTGCCCGAGGCGCAGGCCGGCGACATCGTCGCGATCTCCGGCGTCGAGGGCCTCGGCATCTCCGACACGGTGTGCGACCCCGCCGCGCCCGAGGCGCTGCCGGCGCTGACCGTCGACGAACCCACCATCAGCATGACCTTCCAGGTCAACAACTCGCCGTTCGCCGGCAGCAAGGACTACAGCGGCGGCAAGTTCCTGACCAGCCGCCAGCTGCGCGACCGCCTGCTGCGCGAAACGCTGCACAACGTCGCGCTGCGCGTGGAGGAAACCGAGGATCCGGACAAGTTCAAGGTGTCCGGCCGCGGCGAGCTGCACCTGTCGGTGCTGATCGAGACCATGCGCCGCGAGAGCTACGAGCTGGCGGTGTCGCGCCCCGAGGTGATCGTCAAGGAAATCGACGGCGTCCTGCAGGAGCCCTACGAGCAGCTCGTCGTCGACCTGGAGGAGCAGTTCCAGGGCGGCGTGATGGAACGCCTCGGCATGCGCCGCGGCCAGTTGAAGAACATGGAGCCGGACGGCCGCGGCCGCGTGCGCCTCGAGTACATGATCCCGGCGCGCGGACTGATCGGTTTCCAGACCGAGTTCCGCACGCTCACCGCCGGCACCGGCCTGCTGTTCCACGTGTTCGATCACTACGGCCCGCGCTCCGAGGGCGCGATCGCCAAGCGCCCCAACGGCGTGATGATCTCCAACGGCACCGGCAAGGCGCCGCCGTACGCGCTGATGGGCCTGCAGGAACGCGGCCGCCTGCTGATCAACGCCGGCGAGGACATCTACGAGGGCCAGCTGGTCGGCATCCACGCCAAGGACAACGACCTCACCGTCAACGCCCTGCGCGAGAAGCAGCTCACCAACATCCGCGCCGCCGGCAAGGACGACAACGTGCTGCTGACGCCGCCGGTGAAGATGTCGCTGGAGCAGGCGCTGGAGTTCATCGAGGACGACGAGCTGGTCGAAGTCACGCCGAAGGCGATCCGCCTGCGCAAGCGGCACCTCACCGAGAACGACCGCAAGCGCGCCTCGCGCCAGGCCGCCTGAGCCCAGGCTGCCGGCAGTTGCAGGAACATCGGGCCGCCTCGCGCGGCCCGATGCGTTTGCGGACCGCGGCGCCGTCGCCTGCGTGCTAGATTCGAGGCGCTCCCTGGCGCACGGTGCACGCGATGAACGCTTCCGCCTCGCCTCCGCCATTCGCGCGCGAACCGCTGGCCGCGCTGCGCAAGGCCCTGCTCGACCTGCACAAGGCGCTGCTGGCGGAAACGCGCGCCGGCTACGAGCGCCTGTTCGGCCCGATCCCCTCGACCAGCGCGCTGCTGGACCTGGTCACGGCCGATCCCTGGTTCGCGTGGCTGCGCCCGCTGACCGGGCTGATCGTGGAGATGGACGAGCTGCTCGAGGCCGACACCGCGCCGGACGCGGAAACGCTCGCCGCTCTGCGCCGTCGCATCGCCGGCATGATCGCGGGCAACGTCGACACGGAAGGCTTCGCGCGCAGCTACCGCGACGCGCTGCAGCGCGACCCGAACATCGCCATCGCCCACGCCGCGGTGCGCCGCACGCTGGACGCGCTGCGCGCCTGACGCGGCCACTGGCGCCGAGCGGCCCCCCGCGCTCGCTCGCGCGTACAATCGGCCCATGGAAACCCCGATCCTGATCGCATGGAGCGGCGGCAAGGACTGCCTGATGGCGCTGGAGCGCCTGCGGGAGGATCCGCGCTGGCGGGTCGCCGGCCTGGTCACCACCGTCACCCGCACCTACGACCGCGTGGCGATGCACGGCATCCGCCGCGAAGTGCTGCGCGCGCAGACCGACGCGCTGGGCCTGCCGCTGATCGAGGCGGAGCTCGACTGGCCGTCATCCAACGGGGCCTACGAAACCGCTTTCGCCAGGGCGCTCGCCGAGGCGCACATCGGCACGCCGGCGCTGCACCACATCGCCTTCGGCGACCTGTTCCTCGACGACGTGCGCGCCTGGCGAGAGACATTGCTGCACCGCCTGGGCTGGCAGGGCGTCTATCCGCTGTGGGGCGAGGACACCGCCAAGCTGGCCAGGCACTTCATCGCGCGCGGCCACCGCGCGGTGCTGACCTGCGTCGACACCACCCAGCTCGATGCGTCGTTCTGCGGCCGCGACTACGACGCCGCGCTGCTGGACGAACTGCCTGCCGGCGTGGACCCGTGCGGCGAGCGCGGCGAATTCCACACGCTCAGCTACGACGGCCCGCTGTTCCGCGCACCGCCGCGCCTGGAACGCGGCGAATCCGTGCTGCGCGAAGGCCGCTTCCAGTACACCGATTTCATGCTCGCGTGAACGAAAGCGGCGCGTCGCCACGCCTTGCCTCCTCGCGATGAGCGGGCGAACCGTGCGGTCGCCTGCACGCAGGCTCCTACAAGCGGTGCGCTGGCCACGAACCTGCGTGCAGGCGCCCCACGACTCCGCGCCATCGGGCAGGAGCCTGCGCACAGGCGACCCGCGGCACCGCGCCATCAGGCAGGAGCCTGCCTACAGGCGACCATCGTGCGCTCAGCGCATGCACACCGCCTCGACGTTGTGGCCGTCGGGGTCGAGCAGGAACGCGGCGTAGTACGTCGGGCTGTAGTCGCTGCGCACGCCGGGCGCGCCGTTGTCGCCGCCGCCCGCTTCCAGGCCGGCGGCATGGAAGCGGTCGACCGCTTCGCGGCTCGATGCGCGGAAGGCGACGTGCATGCCGCTGCCCTTCGCCGCCTTGGCGGCGTACAGCCACAGCGCCGGCTCGCCCGGCGGACCGAAACCGGCGTAGCCGTCGCCCTGCGTGCACAGCCCGAAGCCGAGGCCAGCCAGCGCGGCGGTGTAGAAGTGCACGCTGGCGGCCAGATCCTTAACTTTCAGGCCGATATGGTCGTACATGATGACCTCCGTGAACGGGAGGTCATCCTAGGCGCGGCGCGGCCAGGCGCTCTTGGAAAAACTTGCGCTCGCCGCGCGCCGCCTGGCGGAAGCGCCGCGGCGAAACGCCTGCCGCGCGACGGAAGGTGCGCACGAAGTTGGAGACGTCGCCGAAGCCGACGTCGTAGGCCACGTCGGTGATCGGGCGCGCGTCGTCGGACAGCAGGCGCGCCGCGTGGCGCAGGCGCGACCGCACGAGGTACTGGTGCGGCGTCGCGCCGACCACGTTGGCGAACACGCGCAGGAAGTGGTACGCGCTCAGCCCGGCCTCGTGCGCCGCGTCCTCGAGGCCGATCGGCTGCCGTGCGTGCACGTCGATCCACAGCGCCGCGCGCACCGCGCGGCGGCGATCGCGCGCCGACACCGCGACCGGCGCGCGCGGCCTGCCGGATACCGCATCGGTCAACCGCGCCGCCAGCGCCAGCCCGACCTCGTCCAGGCCGACGTCGCTGCCGCCCCCGACCACGGACTGCGCCAGCTCGCCCAGCACCATCAGTTCGGGCAGCGGCGGCACGCCGCCGGTGCGCCAGATCGCGCCGCGGCCGCCGATCGCCTCGACCGCGGCCGGCGCGAAGCGGAACGACAGGCACTCGTCGCCGCACAGGTGATGGTCGTGCGTGCAGGTGAACTCGTCGCCGCGGTGGGCGACCAGCACCGCCCCCGCCACCAGTTCGCAGGCGCGCCCGCGGCTTTGGTAGCCGAAGCTGCCGCGGCGCACGTAGGACATCGAGAAGTCCGCGTGCTGTTCCGGATACGGCCGCGTATCCGGCCCGGCATCGCAGCGGAAATCGACCACGCGCAGCGTTTCGCTCTGGAACAGGGTCGCGATCTGCATGGTCCGCCCCCTCTACGCCGCGCCGACCACCGCCTCCGCCCGCCAGCCGTACAGCGGAATCGGCGCAGCGTGGTGCGGCAGCAGCACCTCGCGCTCGTAGGCGAAGCCGAGCTTGCCGAGCAGCCCGATCGAGCGCGCGTTGCCGGCGCTGACGATGGCGACCACGCGGCGCAGGCCGAACGCGTCGCGCGCACAGGCCAGCGTCGCCGCCGCGGCCTCGTGGGCGTAGCCGCGACCGGCGTAGCGCGGCAGGAAGGCGTAACCGATGTCGGGATCGTCCAGCGCGTCGCGCTTCAGCAGGCCGCACATGCCGATCGGCGTGTCGTCCGCCTTCAGGCCGACCCGCCACAGCCCGAAGCCGTGCGCCGCGTAGCTGGCGAGCGGACCGTCGTCGAGGTAGCGGCGCGCGTCGTCCAGCGTGCGCACGCCCTTGTCGGCGATGTTCTCGATGAACGAAGGATCGTTCAGCAGTTCGACGATGAACGCGGCGTCCTCGTAGGCGAAGCGCCGCAGCGTCAGCCGTTCGGTTTCCAGCACCACTTCAGCACCCCGTGCAGCGACCTGACCCGATCCCTACGCCACTCCGGGCGTAGCGTGCGCTCCGCACACGAAACATCTTGCCACAGCACGACCACCGGGCGGCGGCTCGTGCGCGGAGCGCACGCTCCGCGCCGGAGCGCGGCGTCCGGGGCCGGACAAGCGGCGCCGCACCATGCCGCCCTCAAGGAATCCTGCACGCTGCCGATAACCGGAACAAGGCGAGCCGAACGGCCGGGCATCCGCGAACCGCGCATGCCGGCCGTCCTTCGCTGCGGCGATCGTCATGCCTGTCGCGAGGGTATCGCACGGTCCCGCGGCATTCGGGCACGCCCGGCACGCGCGCCGGTTGCGGAACCGGCCGCCCCGCCTTACGGGAAGGCTACCTGCATGACCTATCACAAGCCGACGGCCCATCAAATCGACTGGAGTGCTCCCGACCTCGAATCGCTGCTGCGCAAGACGGAAGGCTGGAAACTGGACAACCGCAGCAACCACGAGCCGCAGCACGTGGAGGTCTTCATCGGCTGGCGCGGCACCGCCGGACAGCCGGCCGTGCTGGTGTGGGAGCGCGACAAGGTGATGGTGCTGGAAACGCTGTTCCCGCTGCGGCGCGACGAGCACGTGCGGGTGGTGCGCCACTTCGGCGAGAACCTGCGCACCGCCTGGGGCATCGTCGTCGACACCCGCGAAGGCCACCGCGACGAGGATCGCGCGCGCGGCGTGTACGTGCACTGGCTGCAAGTGCGTTGAGGCGGCGGCCACACCGGAATCCCCGAACGCTCCGGGGGCCGCTGCGGCAGTAGTGGTAAAGCTTGAACAGGCTGCCGTCGGCGGTCGAGGCGCCGTACACGTCGAGAACGGAGGCGGGCGCATGCCGCGGGCCCAGCGTCAGCAGGCCGTCCTCGCGCCGCTGGACCCGCCATTTCTGGTCGTCCTTCGGGATCTTGTCCCCGAGGATGATCCTGAAGCAGGCATTTTCGTGCGCCAACGGCCGTGACTTCCGGCAGGCCTACCGTGGGCAATTGAAACGTTATATCGTTGCACGCTTTGACGTCCTGCGGAAACGGCATGTATGCACGAAACGTGGACGCAAACGCTCGCGAGACGCGTCGGCGCGCGGGTGTGCACCGTCACATGCGCGCTGGCGCTCGCAGGTTGCGCGGTCGGGCCGGATTTCCGGAAACCGGCGCCGCCGGACACGGATCGCTACACGGCGCAGCCATCGGTGGCGACCGTGGCGACGCCGGACATCGCCGGAGGCAACGCGCAGCGCTTTGACACCGGCGCCGACATCGCCGGCGATTGGTGGACGCTGTTCCACTCGAAGCAGTTGAACGCGCTGATCGAAGCCGCGCTTGCCGACAATCCCGACCTCAAGGCCGCGCAGGCCGCATTGACCGCCGCGCACGAAGCCGTGCTGGCGCAGCGCGGCGCGTATCTCCCGCAAGTGGACGCCGAGTTCAATGCGACGCGATACAAGCAACCCGCTTCGCTGGCGCCTGTGCCCAGCAACAACGCGCTTCTGTACAACCTGTTCACGCCGCAGGTCAGCGTGTCGTACACGCCGGATGTGTTCGGTCTGAATCGCCGCAGCGTCGAATCGTTGCAAGCCCAGGCGCAGAGCACGCGCTTCCAGATGATCGCCGCGTGGAACACGCTGACGTCGAATGTCGCGGTGGCGGCGATCACCGATGCTTCGCTGAAGGCGCAAATCGACGCGACGCGCGAACAAATCAGGATCGAAACGCAGTCGGTCGAGCTGATGCGCTATCGCTACCGGAAGGGCGACGCCAGCCAACTGGACGTGTCCGCGCAGGAAACGCAGCTCGCCCAGACGCAGGGATCGCTGCCGTCGTTGCTCCAGCAGCGCGATCAGCAGCGGCATCTGCTGGCGGTGCTGACCGGCAAGTTACCGGCGCAGGCGTCCATCGCGGACTTCGATCTCGCCGACCTGCAACTGCCGGCGGACCTGCCGCTGAGCCTGCCGTCGAAACTGGTCGAGCAGCGGCCCGATGTTCGCCAGGCCCAGGCCAACTGGCATGCGGCCAGCGCCCAGGTCGGCGTGGCGATCGCGCAGCGCTTTCCCAACATCACGCTGAGCGGGGACGCCGGCAGCTCCGCACTCGCGATCGGCCAGGTGTTCAAGACAGGCACGGGCTTCTGGACGCTGGGCGCGGACGTGCTGGCGCCGATTTTCCAGGGCGGCCAGTTGCTGCATCAGCAGCGCGCGGCGGAAGCCGCGTACACGCAGGCAGCCGAGCAGTACCGCAGCACGGTGCTGACGGCGTTCCAGAACGTGGCCGATACGCTGACGGCCTTGCAGCACGATGCGGAAACCCTGCAAGCCGCCGCGATAGCAGAGCGGGCTGCACACACCACGCTCGATCTTTCTCGGCGACAGTTGCGCGACGGCTACATCGACCAGCTCGCGCTGCTCAGCGCCGAACAGGCCTACAGCCAGGCGCGTATCGCGCTGGTGCAGGCGCAGGCCAGCCGTTACGCCGACACCGCCGCGCTGTTCCAGGCGCTGGGTGGCGGCTGGTGGCATCGCGCGGAATTGGCGGAGACCCATGATGATCGGAAGTAAGGCCAGACATGGCGCGACGCCCATCGCGGCTCGCCCCGAGCGCGAGCCCCGGCTTCAATCGAAGTCGGGGCCGAAGTCGAACGGCGACGTGCCGCGACTTCGTTCGTTCACGCGGACGCAGCTTGTCCCGGGCCAGTCGAGGAGCCGGACGCGAACGTATTGGACAGGTGCGCTCATCGTGCTCCTCATGTTGCTGGCCGGCTGTTCGTCCAAAGGCGCAGACGTCGCGCAGACAAGCGCCAATACCGCCAGCAACGTCACGTTGACCGCCACGCAGCGCCAGCACATCACGCTCTACACCGTAACGCCCTCCCGTTTCCATTCGAGCGTCGATACCACCGGCGTGGTGGATTTCGACCAGGATCGCGCCACGCAGGTGCTGGCGCCGTTTTCCGGCCCGGTGGCGAAGCTGCTGGTGGCGCAAGGCGACCGGGTCAAACGCGGGCAGCCGCTGGCCACCGTCACCTCACCGGATTTCGCCGCGGCGCTCGGCGCGTACCGCAAGGCCGTGGTGACGGCAACGAACGCGCGCCGCATTGCGGATTACGACGCCGACATGCAGGAGCACCACGCGATTTCGCAGCGCGAAGCCGAACAGGCGCAGACCGATGCCGTCGCTGCGGAGGCCGATCGAGCCGCCGCATTGCAGGCGCTGACCGCGCTGGACATCGATCCACAGGCGCTTTCCGCATTGCGCGCCGGCAAGGACGTGAACCGCGTGGAAGGCGTGATCCGCGCGCCGATCGCGGGCACGGTGGTGGAAAAGAACATCTCGCCCGGGCAGTTGTTGCAGGCCGGCAGCACGCCCTGCTTCACCATCGCCGACCTGTCGCGCGTGTGGGTGAAGGCGAACGTGTTCGGCAACGATGTCGAATCGGTGCATGCGGGCGATCCGGCCTCGATTGCCTTCGGCGAGAGCGCGAAGCCGTTGCCCGGCAAGGTGACGAACGTGGCTGCGGAAGTCGATCCCGACACGCGCGCGGTGGTGGCGCGCGTCGAGGCGGCGAATCCGGGCGGCGCGCTGAAGAAGCAGATGTACGTGCGCGTGCGGATCGAATCGCACGAAGCACGCGACGGCCTGCTGGTTCCGGTATCGGCGGTCCTGCGCGACGATGACAATCTGCCGTTCGTGTACGTGGCGCAGCAGGACAACAGCTATGCGCGCCGTCACGTCACGCTGGGCGAGCGCGTCGGCGACCGCTATCTGATTCCATCCGGCTTGCGCGCGGGCGAACGCATCGTCAGCGACGGCGGGTTGTTCCTGAGCTTCATCCAGAGCCAATGAGCACCCCGCCGGAAGCCGCGACGCGCAACGCGTCGATCATCAACCGCATCGTCGCGTTCGCGCTGGCGCAGCGGCTGTTGATCATCCTGCTCTCCGCCGCGTTGCTCGCCGCGGGCTGGTGGGCGCTCGAGCGCCTGCCGATGGATGCGTATCCCGACCTTGCGCCGCCGATGGTGGACATCGTCACGCAGTGGCCGGGGCACTCGGCGGAGGAAGTGGAGCGCCTGATTTCCGTGCCGGTGGAACGCGCGATGAGCGACGTGCCGGACATGGTGATGAAGCGTTCGGTGTCGCTGTACGGGCTGTCGGATGTCACGCTGACCTTCCGCGACGGCACCGACAACTACTTCGCGCGCCAGCGCGTGTTCAATCGGCTGAGCGGCATCGGGCTGCCGGACGGCGTTGCGCCCGACATCTCGCCGCTATCGTCGCCTTCCGGCCTGATCTACCGCTACGTGCTGCAAAGCCCCGATCGCTCGCCGACCGAACTGAAGACGCTGCAGGACTGGGTGATCGCTCCTCAGTACCGCGCGGTGCCGGGCGTGGCCGACGATTCCGCCTTCGGCGGCGGCGACATGCAATACCAGGTGCTGCTCGACCCGGGCAAGATCGCGGCGGTCGGTTTGTCGGTGCCGCAGGTCGAAGCCTCGCTTGCCGCCAACAACGACAACGCTGGCGGCGGTTTCTATTCGCAGGGCGGACAGTTCTATTACGTCCGCGGTATGGGTCGGCTGCAAACGCTCGAAGACATCGGCAATGTGGTGGTGGCCGTGCACAACGGCACCCCGGTGCTGGTGAAAGACGTCGGCACGGTGACGCTCGGCATCGCGCCGCGGCTCGGCGAATTCGGCTACATGGGCCAGGACGACGCGGTGGAAGGCGTGATCCTGCTGCGCACCGGCGAGAAGACGCAGGACGTGCTGCGGGCGATCGAGGCCAAGACGCGCGAATTCAACCAGGACGTCCTGCCGCGCGACGTCAAGATCCACCCGTTCTACGACTTGAGCCACCTGATCGACGAAACCACCCGGGTGGTCGAGCGCAACCTCCTGGCCGGCGTGCTGCTGGTTGCGGCGGTGCTGGTGTTCTTCCTCTACGACCTGCGCGCGGGCCTGATCGTCGCGGTGACCATCCCGCTGGCGCTGCTGTTCGCGTTCGTGTGCCTCGATCTGCGCAACGCCTCGGCCAACCTGCTCTCGATCGGCGCGGTGGACTTCGGAATCCTGGTCGACGGCGCGATCTTCATGGTCGAGAACATCTTCCGCGAGATCGCCGCGCAAAAGGCCACCGACGCGCCGATGGACGTGCGCGCGATCATCATCCAGGCCGCATCGGAAGTGGATCGCCCGCTGGTGTACGCGGTCGCGGTGATCGTGGCGAGCTTCCTGCCGATCTACGTGCTGACGGGACCGTCGGGCACGCTGTTCAAGCCGATGGCCGACACCATGATCTTCGCCTTGGTCGGCTCCCTGATCGTGACGCTGACGCTGTTGCCGGTGCTGTGCGCGCTGTTCATGCGCAAGGGCGTGCGCGAGCGGCGCAACGCGATCTTCGAGAAAACGCGCACGTTCTACGCGAAGTGGCTGGGGAAGAGCCTCGCCAGGCCATGGCCTGCGACGATCATCCCTGCGATCCTGCTGGGCCTGTCGCTGCTGCTCGTCCCCGCGATCGGCGCGGAGTTCATGCCGCATCTGGACGAAGGCTCGCTGTGGGTGCGCGCGACGATGCCGTACACCATCTCGTTCGACGAGGCGGCAAAGATCACGCCGCAGATCCGCGACGTGCTGCGCTCGTTTCCGGTGGTCACTACCGTCGCTTCGGAGCTGGGCCGTCCCGACGACGGCACCGACGCGACGGGCTTCTTCAATGCCGAGTTCTTCGTCGGCCTGAAACCCTATTCGCAATGGCACGGTGCCTACCGCGACAAGGCCGCGCTGATCCGCGCCATCGACGGCAAGCTGCAGGCGCTTCCCGGCATCCAGTTCAACTACACGCAACCGGCCGAGGACGCGGTGGACGAAGCCGAGACGGGGCTGAAGAGTGCCTTGGCGGTGAAGGTGTTCGGCCGCGACCTGCAGACGCTGCAGGACAAGGGGAAGGCGATCAAGCAGGTGTTGCAGCACGTGCGCGGCATCACCGACGTGACGCTGGTGCACGAACTCGGGCAGCCCAGCCTCACCATCCGCATCGACCGCGCCAAAATTGCGCGCTACGGCCTGAACGTTTCCGACGTCAACGCGCTGATCGAAACCGCGATCGGCGGCAACACCGCCACGCAGGTCGTGCAGGGCGAGCGCGAATTCGATCTGGTGGTGCGGCTGGCGCAGCGCTTCCGCGACAACCCGCAGGAGATCGGCAACATTCCGGTCGCCACACCGGGCGGCCAGCAGATTCCGCTGAAGGAACTGGCGACGATCGGCGAGACCGACGGCGCCTCCTTCATCTATCGCGAGAGCGATTCGCGCTACATCGGCGTGCAGTTCTCGGTGGAGGGCCGCGACCTCGCCGGCGCGGTAAACGACGCGATGCAGCAGGTGAACAAGGCCGTCACGCTGCCGCGTGGCTACCGGCTGGACTGGGGCGGCGAGTACAAGGAATACACCGCGTCGCGCGCGCAGATGAACGTGATCCTGCCGCTGACGCTGGTGGTGATCTTCGGCCTGCTGTTCGTGCTGTACGGCAATTTCAAGTTCCCCTTCATCACCGTCGCCGGCGTGCTGCTATCGGCGCCGTTCGGCGCGCTGATCGCGCTGTGGCTGACCGGCACGCCGTTCTCGGTTTCGTCCGGAATCGGGTTCATCGTGCTGTTCGGCGTGTCGGTGCTGACCGGCGTGGTCTATATCTCCTGCGTCAACGAGCTGCGCTTGCAAGGCATGCCGATCGACAAGGCGATCCAAGAAGCGGCCCTGCTGCGCCTGCGCCCGATCATGATGACCGCGCTGGTCGCCGCATTGGGATTGCTGCCCGCAGCGCTCGCCACGGGCGTGGGCACCGATTCGCAGCGGCCGTTCGCGCTGGTGATCGTGGCCGGCATGCTTTCGCGCCTGGCGATCAGCGTTTTCCTGATGCCGGCGCTGTACGCACTGGTGGCGAAACCGGGCGATCGGTTGCAGGTGTAGCTCCGAAAACCTGGCCAAATCCATCCGGGATCGGCCGGAGCACGCCGAACTTCGCAGGCTCAGCCCATCACGACGGTCAGGATGGAATAGCGAAGCCCGCGTAGGGCGGGAGTATCCCGCCTGTCGCGTTCACTCCATATCCAGGCCGCGAACATCATCCGAGGCGCCCCAATCCGTAGCATAGATGCCGCGCTCGACAAACCGGCGAAAGCTCGAGAATTGCCAATCCGCCGCGCGCGAGACGTGGCCGTGCTTGACCGGATTGCAGTGAATGTAGTCCGCGTGCCGCTCGAAATCCCGCTCGTCGCGGACGGCGTGTTCCCAGAACCGGCGCTGCCAGATGCCGCGTTCCCCCTTCTTCCGCCTTCTCTCCGAAAGGCGTTCGCCCGCCGGGATTCCGCGCGAGAAGCCGGCCTTGATCGCGTGCCAGCGCGAAGAAAAATCCGCGCCGTCCGGCGGCAGCGTCCAAATGCAGTGCAGGTGGTCCGGCATCACCGCGATCGCATCCAGTCGAAATGGCCTGGCGCGCCGCACGTCGGCGAGTGCCTGCCGCAGCAGGTCGATGTGCTCGGTGAGCAGCCGACGCCGACGCTCGAGCAGCGCCACCGTGAAGAAGAACGTGCCGCCGGGAATGAATGCACGCACATAGCGAGGCATGCCGTTACCTCATCTCGACAGGCGGGATGCTCCCGCCCTACGCGGGCTGGCGCGCCGCACGTCGGCGAAAGCCTGCCGCAGCAGGTCGATGTGCTCGTTGAGCAGCCGACGCCGACGCTCGAGCAGCGCCACCGTGAAGAAGAACGTGCCGCCGGGAATGAATGCGCGCACATAGCGAGGCATGCCGTTACCTCATCCCGACAGGCGGGATACTCCCGCCCTACGCGGGCTAGTGATCACCTTGCGTCACTTCTACCGGTTTCGCGCTGATTACCACCGCACGCGTAATCCTGTCACGCAGCATCTCGGCCTCAATCGTCAGCATCACCAACGACTTCGACCATTCCGCTCTCTGAATAGCTTGCTTATCGCCCCACGCCAACTCGGCAAGAACGTCAGCTGCGAATTGCAACCCATCAGATGCCCGCTGGACCGTGATGCGGAATCCAGCTCCCTTATCCGTGCGATTGCCGATGATTCGGAAGTCGCCTTGCATCTCCAGCTCTTTCGCCTGCTCCCGCTCAGGCTGCGCGATCTCGTGTGCTTCCTCCGCTGTCATCGGTACGCCGCGCATCGCAATGGTGTCGCCTGGACGCGTCACCTTGAGCAACCTGTTCGTAGTTGCCTGAGTATCTTCATTGACGGTCTGCAATGTCGGCTCCCGGACCATGGCATCCCGCATGATGGCCAACCGCCGCGTTTCTTCTTGGGACAAATGGATCCGCGATTCAATGTTCTTGCTTTCCAGTTCCGTGTGGCTCTGAAGCTCTTTCTCCTTCAGCCGGTTCGCCAACCACGCCTTGTACGTCACCGCAGCGGTGATCATCAGGCCTATACCCAACGCTGTAATTACAGCTTCCGTCCCGTTCATGCGTTCAAGCGCCGCCTGCACGATCTTGTTAAGTTGACCAGATAGATCAGCGGTGAAGATCGACGAACCCTTCTCGACCTTGACAACGACCTCAAGGGATTCGCGGTCATCTTCGCGCAACCTGCGCAAGTTGGGGTCGCCGTACTGCACACTCGCGAAAGCACGGTTAATGTCCTTCTGCACATCCAGCAGTGGAGGCATGATGCGCGTGGGCACCGTGCTGTACCAGTCGCGCCCTTGTGCGTCCAGCGACCACGTTGGCCACCCTTCGAACCGAACTCTTGTGACATCAAAGCGCAGCCCCCCCGAAACGGCGGCCTCAAGAGCTGCCCACGCATCTACCTCGTTGCGAATGATCAACGGCTCACCGTTGTTATCAATCTCCATATCTTACCCCCCTGACTGAGCAGTCTCTCATTGGTTGTGCATGTAGACCCTCACTTGCCCGACCAGACAAACGAGTGGCTTCAGACTCAGTGTTATCGAGCGAGAGAGATGTGTACTGGACACCATTCTGGCTCTTCACTTGTTAGATGCCAGCCGCACCGCGGATCAAGCCGGTCGCTATACTTGATGCAACGGACTTAACCAAGTCGAGCGTCATGTCTAGCCCCTTTGAAGCAAACGTCTGCTTCGTCTTTGCCCATACGGAGTCGCTTCTGACGGTATCAAGAAACTCATGCCCTGCCCACGTTAGCTTCGTGAGCATTACATCGGCGGGCACTTCTCGGGAGCCGACCCCGGTCTTAAGCGTCGATCCGTCAGCGAGCCCTGCCTCGATGACGAGGGCCTTGTGATACCTGATGATGTCGTCGTCGTATCCATCGATCGGTAAGTTTGCCTGGCCCGATTCGAGCGCAAGCAATATTTTGCGAACGAGTTCCATATCGCGTTTCATGTCCAACACTCCTCGCCCGGCGCTAAACACAAAGATGGCACAGGAAACAGCGCAACGTTCACTGATGTCTGTTTGAAGCCATTTCTGCCGTTGAGCTCGCAAATCGCCCCCTCACGGCAAATCCTTCCCCTCCACCACCGATTCGACCTCCAGCTTGTCGACCGCCGGCACGCCGATCGCCGCCATGCCGGCATTGCGCAGGTCGGCGTTCAATTTGGCGAGGTCGCCGTCGCGCAGCGTCTGCCACTGCGCCAGCGCGCGCTTCAGCTTGTCCTGCTCTGCGGCGACGACTTGGCGCTGGGCGTCGGTGGGCGCGACGTCGGCGGATTCGACGTCGCTTTCGATGGCGCCGAGGGTTTCGCTGATATCGGTGAGGCTGGCGGCGGCTGCGTCGTCGTTCTTCGGCGACAGCTTGGCGGCGAAGGCGGCGACCTCGTCGCGCAGCGCGGCGTGGGCGTCGTCGTGCTTCAGCTTGTCGCCCAGCGCATCGAGCTGCTTGTGCACAGCCTGCTGCTCGCCGTAGCCGCGCCAGGCGTCGGCCAGCGCGGCGGCGATGGCGTTGGAGAAGTCCAGCGAGGCGCGCAGGTCGGCGAGCGGCGTGTCGATGCGCGGGTCCATCGTCACCGTCAGCGGCTGGCGGTATTCGCGGCCGCCGGCCTTCAGCACCACGGTGTATTTGCCGGGCAGCACGTACGGTCCCTGCGGCGTGGCCGGCGTGTCCTCGCCGAACACGGCGGCGATGCTGTATTCGTAGTGGATGGCCTGCGCGCGCGCGTAGCGCAGGTTCCAGTAGAAGCGGTGCATGCCCGGCGCGGCGGACAGCGGCGCGGCCGGCTTCAGCCAATCCTCGGCGAAATAGCGCTTGGCGTTCACCGTCTCCGGCTTGGCCTCGCTGTCGAAGCGGCGCACCAACTTGCCGTTCGCGTCGAGGATTTCCAGCGTGACCGCGCCCTTGGTGCGCGCGCCCAGCCAGTAGTCGATGGCGACGCCCGCGGGCGGGTTCCTGCCGACCGGCGTTTCCGGCGGCAGCGGCGTGTCGTGGTTGTTGTCCGGGCGCACGCGCACCGCGTCGGCCGGCGCGAACAGGTGCGCCGGCGCCTTCGCCAGCTTCGCGTCCAGCTGCCGCAGCGGCGTGACGTCGTCGAGGATCCAGATCGCGCGGCCCTGCGTCGCGGCGATCAGGTCGTTGCCGTGCACCAGCAGGTCGCGCACCCAGGCGGTGGGCAGGTTCCGTTGCAGCGGCCGCCAGTGGCCGCCGTCGTCGAAGCTGACGAACGCGCCGGCGTCGGTGCCGGCATAGAGCAGGCCGGACTTGACCGGATCGGCGCGCACCACACTGACGAAGTTGCCCGGCGGCAGACCGGCGTCCGCTTGCTGCCAGGTCTTGCCGTAGTCGTGCGTGCGCAGCACGTGCGGGCGGAAGTCGTCCTGGCGGTGGTTGTCGACGGCGACGTAGGCGGTGGCGGGGTCGAGCGCGGAAACGTCGACGCTGTCGATGCGCGCCCACGCCGGCACCTGCTTCGGCGTGACGTTGCTCCAGTGCTTGCCGCCGTCGCGGGTGAGCTGGACCAGGCCGTCGTCGGTGCCGATCCAGATCTCCTCGTTGGACTGCGGCGACGGCGCGATGCTGTAGATCACGCCGTAGCCGCAGGCGCGCGCGTCGGCGACGGCGACGTCGCCCGTGCAGCGCGGCGCGCCGTCCACCTTGCCGGTGAGGTCGGGGCTGATGATGTCCCAGTGGCGGCCCTGGTCCGTCGAGCGGAACAGCACCTGCGCGCCGGCGTACAGCGCATAGGGCGCCTTGTGCGAGGCGACCAGCGGCGCGATCCAGGTGTAGCGGTACTTCACCGAGGTGGGCCGCGCGCCGTAGCTCGACACCGGCCACGGCGAGACGTTCTCCACCTGGCCGGTGCGCGCGTCGTAGCGCGACACGCGGCCGCCGAGGCCGGAGCCGTAGACGATCAGCGGATCGGCGGGATCGGGGATGTCGTAATCGCGCTCGTCGCCGCCGACCGGATGCCAGTCGCGGAAGGTGATCGAGCCGTAGTCGCTGCGGCTGGCGATGCCGACGGTGCCGGAATCCTGCTGGCCGGAGTAGATCCAGTACGGGAAGCGGTTGTCGGTGGCGAGGTGGTAGAACTGACCGGTCGGCTGGTTGTACCAGCTCGACCAGGTCTTGCCGCCGTCGACGGTGATCACCGTGCCCTGGTCGCTGGTGGCGATCATGTGGTCGGGCCGCTGTGGGTTGATCCAGAGGTAGTGGTAGTCGTCGCCGCCGGGCGCGCCCTTGAACTCGGTCCAGGTCTTGCCGGCATCGGTGGAGCGGCGGATCGACTGGCCGGTGGCGTACACGATGTCGGGATTGCGCGGATCGACGATGAGGCGGCTGAAGTACCAGTTGCCGAAGGTGTCGGCGTCGTCGTTGACGCGCTGCCAGCGCTTGCCGCCGTCGTCGGAGCGGTACACGCCGCCGCTCTTTTCGGAATCGACGGTGGCGTAGACGCGCGCGCCCTGCGCGGTGTCGGTAACGGCGAGGCCGATGCGGCCGAGCGGATCGCTGGGCCAGCCTTCGCCGCCGACGCGCGCCCACGATTTGCCGCCGTCGTCGCTGCGGTAGATGCCGCTGCCCTTGCCGACGATCGGCGTGAAGTAGCTCAGCCACGGGAAGTTGCGCGCCTGCCAGGCGGCGGCGTACAGCGTCTGCGGATGCGCGGGATCGGCGGCGAGGTCGACCACGCCGGTGGCGTCGTCGATCGCCAGCACGTGCTTCCAGGTCTTGCCGCCGTCCTCGCTGCGGTAGATGCCGCGCTCGGGGTTGTCGCCGAATAGGTGGCCCAGCGCGGCGACGGTGACGATGTTCGCGTCGGACGGATCGACCACGATGTCGCCGATGTAGCGCGTGGCGTCGAGGCCGAGGTGCTGCCAGCTCTTGCCGCCGTCGGTGGACTTGTAGACGCCGTTGCCGGCGGCGATGTCGTAGCGCGGCTCGGGCTGGCCGCTGCCGATGTAGATCACATCCGGGTTGGACGGCGCGACGGCGATCGCGCCGATCGACGCCGCGGGCAGGTGGTCGGTCAGCGGCTGCCAGGTGCGGCCGGCGTCCTCGGTCTTCCACACGCCGCCGCCGGCGGCACCGAAATAGTAGGTGTTGAGCTGCGACGGCACGCCCGCCGCCATCGTGCTCCAGCCGGCGCGGAACGGGCCGACCAGACGCCATTGCAGGCCGGCCACCATCGACTGTGGCACGGGCGCGGCGTACGCCGGCGCGACAGCGGCACCGAGGCCGAGGCCGGCGCAAAGCAGGGCGAGGCGAAGGGCATTCGGACGCATGGACGGCTCCATCGGGACGTGGCAATCGCCCGACCATACTCCCGAGCCGCGGCTCGCAACAGGGACGAACGGCGCGATGGCGCTTGCGGCGGTGCATCATGGCGGCGCATGGGCGGCGTCGAACGAAGTGAGCCCCCAGCGTTCGTCACGCCACTTTCGCTGCGAGCCGCCGCCTTGTCTCCCTCTCCCTCGGTGCGCCGTCTTGTCTCCCTCTCCCCAGCGGGGAGAGGGTTGGGGTGAGGGGGGCTGTCCGCAGGACGGCCGCTCTTGGGCTTCGTCCGCATGCAACGCGCGCTGCGCGCGCGTCCCCCTCCCCCTGCCCTCTCCCCGCCGGGGAGAGGGGAAGAGTAACGCCGCATCATCCTGCTCCCACCACGCCCTCGCCACGTGGATCAAGCGATGGGAGTCTGCGCGCACTCCCCCCCGCGAGCCGTCTTGTCTCCCTCTCCCCGGCGGGGAGAGGGTCGGGGTGAGGGGGCCGTCCGCAGGACGGCCGCTTCTCGCTTCGAATGGCGCCGCTTGCGGCATCGGCGCGTCCCCGCATGCGATGATCACGCGCAACGGAGCACGCAGCGCATGCCTGACTCACTGCCGCTGTCCGCCCTGCTGGGCATCTTCGCCGTGGCCGCCGCCGCGGTGTGGTTCGCCGGCGCGCGCGTGTCGGATGCGACCGACGCGCTGGCCGCGCGCTTCGGCCTGGGCGAGGCGCTGGGCGGCATGATCCTGCTGGCGATCGTCACCAACCTGCCGGAGATCGCCATCGTCGGCAGCGCGGCGGCGCGCGGCGCGATGGAGGTGGCGATCGGCAACATCCTCGGCGGCATCGCCATCCAGACGGTGGTGCTGGCGGCGCTCGATCTGTTCGGGCTCGGCCGCAGCGCCGCGCTGACCTACCGCGCCGAGTCGCCGACGCTGGTGCTCGAGGGCTCGCTGGTGGTCGCGGTGCTGGCGCTGACCATCATCGGCCACCACATGCCGGCCGGATTGATCGTGGCGCGGATGACGCCCGCCGCGCTGCTGATCGCGCTGTTCTGGGTCGCCGGGCTGTTCGTGATCGGCGAGACGCGCAAGCGCTTCGGCGACGCGGACGGCGGCGGCAAGCCGCGGCCGAACGGCCGCAGCACGGCGCGTCACGCGTTGGTGTTCGCCGTCGGCGCGCTGGTCACGCTGGCCGCGGGCGTCGCGCTGGAAATCAGCGGCGAGCACATCGCGGCGAAGATCGGCATGCAGGGCGCGCTGTTCGGCGCCACCGTGCTGGCCGCGGCGACCGCGCTGCCGGAAGTCTCGACGGGTCTCGAATCGATGCGCCTCGGGGACTACCGCATGGCGGTCAGCGACATCTTCGGCGGCAACGCGTTCCTGCCGGTGCTGTTCCTGATGGCGACGCTGCTGTCCGGCAAGGCCGTGCTGCCGGATGCGCGCCCCACCGATCTCTACCTGACCGGCCTCGGCATCCTGCTGACCGTGATCTACATCGCCGGCCTGGTGATCCGCCCGCAGCGCCAGTTGCTGCGCATGGGGCTGGATTCGTTTGTCGTCGTCGTGCTGTACGCGCTCGGCATCCTCGGCCTGTTCTTCATGCATCCCGATGGCGGCTAGAACTCCGCGCCACGTGCTGCCGGACCTGCTGCAACCCGGCCTGGAGCTGGTGTTCTGCGGCACCGCGGCCGGCCGCGCCTCCGCGGAGGCCGGCGCCTACTATGCGCATCCCGGCAACTTCTTCTGGCGCACGCTGCACGCGGTCGGGCTGACCTCGCGCCGGCTCGCGCCGCAGGAGTTCCCGAGCCTGCTCGACTACGGCATCGGCCTGACCGATCTCGCCAAGCGCCATTACGGCAACGACGACGAGCTGCCCGACGGCGCGTTCGACGTGCTCGCGTTGCGCCGCAAGATCGCGCGTCACGCGCCGCGCTACGTCGCCTTCACCAGCAAGAACGCCGCGCAGGCGTACTGCGGCCACGCCGTGCGCTACGGCGCGCAAGACTGGCGCATCGCCGCCACCGCGGTGTTCGTGCTGCCCTCGCCTTCCGGGCAGGCGCGCCGCTTCTGGGATCCGGCGCCGTGGCGGGCGCTGGCGGCGGCGCTAGAATCCGCTCGCGCCGCACCGGCGCGGCGCTCGCCAGGAGACCCGCATGGCCCCGGATGAAAAAGTCGCGTGGACGGGCGGACCGTCGCAGCTTTCCAACCTCGGCCTGTACGTGCTGTGCACGCTGCTGTGCTGGCTGATCGTGCCGGTCTTTGTCGCGCTGTGGCGCTGGCTGCAGACGCGCTGCACCGTCTACGAGCTGACCGACCAGCGGCTTATTTTCAAGCGCGGCGTGCTCAACAAGACCACCGACGACCTCGAGCTGTACCGCGTGCGCGACAGCCGCTTCCAGCAGTCGCTGTTCGAACGGCTGTTCGGCCTCGGCGAAGTCACCGTCTACACTACCGACGAAACCACGCCGGTGATCCGCCTGCGCTACATCCGCGACGCGGCGAGCGTGCGCGAGACGCTGCGCACGCTGGTCGAGGCGCGCCGCGACGCCAAGCGCGTGCGCTACCTCGACGCCGAGGGCACGCTCGGCGCCTGAGCGCTCACTCGCCGGAGCGGTACAGCTTGATCTCGTCCGGCAGCACGGCGCGGCCCTTGTTGCCCCAACTGGCGCGGATGTAGGTGACCACCGCGGCGACGTCGTCGTCGCTCATGCGGTCGGCGAACGACGGCATCGAGTACGGCCGCGGGTTCGCCGCGGTCGCCACCTGGAAGCCGCCCTGCATCACGATGCGGATCGGGTTGGCCGGCACGCGCGCGGTCACCGCCTGGTTGTTCGCCAGCGGCGGATAGATGCCGGCGACACCCTCGCCGCGGTCGCCGTGGCAGCCGGCGCATTCCTTGCGGTAGATCTCCGCGCCGCGCGTCGTCAGCCGCGCGGCCAGCGAGCGCGACACGTAGACGTCGCGCGCCGAGCGCGGCTCCGGCTGCTGCGGCAGCGACTTCAGGTAGGTCGCGATCGCGTGCGCGTCGGCGTCGGTGAGGTATTGCAGGCTGTGGAACACCACCTCGCTCATCGGCCCGAAGGTGGCGCCGCGCGCCGAGCGCCCGGTCTTCAGCAGCGCGGCGATCTCGTCCTCGCTCCAGGTGCCGAGCCCGGCCTCGGCCGAATTGAGGCTGGGCGCGTACCAGTCCTGCTCGGGGATCAGGCCGCCCGCGTAGCGGTTCTCGGCATCGGTGGCACCCATCGCGTTGCGCGGGCTGTGGCAGGCGGCGCAGTGGCCGAGGCCCTGCACCAGGTAGGCGCCGCGGTTCCACGCGGGCGAGCGCCGCGGATCGGGCGCGAAGGTCGCCGGCTTGAAGTACAGCCCCTGCCAGCCGAGCAGCAGCGCGCGCACGCTGTAGGGAAAGCGCAGGTCGTTCTCGCGGTTCTTGTGCGACGCCGGCTGCACCGTGCGCAGGTAGGCGTAGATCGCGTCGGCATCTTCGCGCGTCACGTAGGTGTAGGAGGTGTACGGGAACGCCGGATACAGCAGCACGCCGCCCGGCGCCACGCCCTCGTGCAGCGCGCGCCAGAAGTCGTCGGCGCTCCACGCGCCGATGCCGTGCGTGCGATCCGGGGTGATGTTCGGCGCGTATACCGTGCCGAACGGCGTCGGGATGCCGCGGCCGCCGGCGAACGGCTCGCCGCCCCGCGCGGTATGGCAGGACACGCAGTCGCCGATGCGCGCGAGGTATTCGCCCTTGGCCACCAGCGCCGCGTCGTCGGCCGCGTGCACTGGGGCGAGTGCCGCGACGAGCAGCAGCGCGAAGATGCCGCGAAGCCAGCGCGGGCTCATGGCGCACCCCCGTTGCCGCAACGCGACAGCGCCTCGCGCGTCGCCGCGTCCATCGCCTGCGGCGCGCGCGCCGGCTGCGTGGACAGCCACGCCGCCACCGCCTGCATGTCGCGGCCGCCGAGGCGGTGCGCGACTGCAGCCATGCAGTCCGGATGCGCCGCGCGGCGCGTGCCCGACTGCCAGGCGCCGAGCTGCGCGCTGAGATAGGCGTACGGCTGGCCGGCGATGCCGGGCGAAGTCGGCAGCACGCCGGAGAGTTCGCTGCCGTGGCAGGACGCGCAGGCATCCAGCTTGCGCGCGGCGTCGCCGCGCAGGGCCAGCGTGCGGCCGCGCTCGAGCACGGCGGGCGCCGCGCCCACGCCGCCGGCGGCCTGGCCCGAAGGCGGCAGCGCGGCGAAGTACTGCGCGATCTCGTGCAGGTAGGCGTCGGGCAGGAACTGCACCATCGCCTCCATGCGCGGATACGCGCGCGCGCCGGCCTGGTAGTGCTTGAGCTGCGCGTACATGTAGCCTTCCGGCTGGCCTTCGAGGCGCGGATTGTAGTCGTTGCGGCCGCCCTGCCCGCGCTCGCCGTGGCAGCCGGTGCAGGCGGCGATGCGCCGTTCCAGCGAATCCAGTGCGGGCGCCGCCGCGACGGCACAGGCCGCACCGAGCGCCAGCGCCGCCAGCGCGGTTCGCGGGACGTAGCGTGTCCTGGGTCGCATCGATCGCCTCCCGAATGCAGGAAAGTCCATCATTGTACTTCCGCGCCGGTGTGGTCGCGGGCCGGCATGATCGCTGGCATGATCGCGTGGCCCGTCTGCCTGCAGGGTAACCCATGGTCGGCAATCGTCCGCATGTCGCCTTCGCCGTCTCCTGCGCGATCGCGTGCGCCTGCGCCGTCGCCGCGCCGCCGCAGGATCCGCCCGGGATCGAGACGCTGCAGCAGCAGATGGCTGCCGGTGCGCTGGACGCGCGTGCGCTGACGCGCGAGGCGCGGGCGCGCATCGACGCGCTGGACCGGTCCGGCCCCGCGCTGCATGCGGTGATCGAACTGAACCCCGACGCGGACGCGATCGCCGCGCGGCTCGACGCCGAACGCCGGCACGGCCGTCTGCGCGGTCCGCTGCACGGCATTCCGGTACTGCTGAAGGACAACATCGACACCGGCGACCGCATGCAGACCACGGCCGGCTCGCTGGCGCTGGTCGGCGCGCCGGCGCCGCGCGACGCCGGCGTGGCGGCGCGGCTGCGCGCGGCCGGCGCGGTGATCCTCGGCAAGACCAATCTCAGCGAGTGGTCGAACTTCCGCTCCGACCGCTCGACCAGCGGCTGGAGCGGCCGCGGCGGCCTGACGCGCAACCCGTACGCGCTGGACCGCAACGCCTGCGGCTCCAGCTCCGGTTCGGCGGTGGCGGTGGCTGCGGGCTACGTGCCGGCCGCGGTCGGCACCGAGACCGACGGCTCGATCGTCTGCCCCGCCGCCGTCAACGGCATCGTCGGCATCAAGCCGACGGTGGGCCTGGTCAGCCGCGCCGGCATCGTGCCGATCAGCCGCAGCCAGGACACCGCCGGAGCGATGGCGCGCAGCGTGCAGGAAGCCGCGCTGCTGCTGAGCGCCATCGCCGGCAGCGATCCGCGCGATCCCTCCACCGCCGAGGCCGATGCGCACGCCACCGACTACACCCGCTTCCTCGATGCCGGAGCGCTGCGCGGCAAGCGCATCGGCGTGGTGCGCGCACTGGCCGGCGCCGACCCGCGTGTCGGCGAGGTGCTGGAGCGCAGCATCGCCGCGTTGCGCGCCGCCGGTGCCGAGGTCGTGGACGACGTCGAGCTGCCGCACCTCGACGCGCTCGGCAAGGCCGAGATGACCCTGCTGCGCTACGAGTTCAAGGCCGACCTTGGCGCCTACCTCGCCACGCGCCGCGGCGTGCCGGTGCGCTCGATCGCCGATCTGGTCGAGTGGAACCGCGCGCACGCCGACCGCGAGCTGCAGTGGTTCGGCCAGGATCGGCTGGAGGACGCATTGAAGCGTGGCTCGCTGGCCGATCCCGCCTACCGCGATGCGCTGGAAAAGGCCAGGCGCATGGCGGGGCCGGAGGGCATCGATGCGGCGCTGGCGGCGCACAGGCTGGACGCGCTGATGGCGCCGACGGTCGGGCCGGCCTGGACGACCGACTTGGTCAACGGCGACCACGTCGACGGCGGCAGCTCCACGCCGGCCGCGGTGGCCGGCTATCCGGACATCACCGTGCCGGCCGGCCTCGTGCACGGCCTGCCGGTGGGGATCAGCTTCTTCGCCGGCAAATGGAGCGAGCCGAGGCTGCTCGGCATCGCCTACGCCTTCGAGCAGGCGACACGCGCGCGGCGCGCGCCGACCCTCGCCGCCCACGTCGAGGGCGATCCCGCCGCCGGCACGCCCTGAGCCGCGCCGGCGGCGCCGCGACCGTCAGGGCCGCGGCTTGCCCTCGTACTTCGACTTGTACTTCTCGTACAGCCGCGTCTGGCGATTGGCCATGTCCAGCTCGTGGCCCCGGATCCACGCGCGCTGCACGCGCGTGCGCGCATCCAGCGCGTCGCCGTCGGCGACGAACAGGGTGGCGTCCTTGCCGACGTCGAGCGAGCCCAGGCGATCGGCCACGCCGAGGATCTCCGCCGGCGTCAGCGTGATCGCGCGCAGCGCGGCGTCCTCGCCCATGCCGTAGGCCGCATAGCTGGCGGCTTGGTAAGGCAGGTTGCGTTCGTTCGAGGCCGCCTGCGATTCGCCCTGGTTGGCGATCGCCACGGTCACGCCGGCCTGCACCAGTTTCGCGGCGTTGGCGTAGGCGGTGTCGTAGGCCTCCCAGCGGCGTAGCGGCAGGCGCTGCGAGGTGCCGAGGATCACCGGGATCTTGCGCGCGGCCAGCTCGTCGGCGAGGCGCCATGCGTCCTGCCCGCCGACCAGCACCAGCCGCGCGATCTTCTCGCGCTGCGCGAACGCCAGCGCATCGCGGATGTCGGCGCTGGACTCGGCATGGACGAACAGCGCCTCCTTGCCGTCCAGCACCGGCAGCATGGCCTCCCAGCGCAGGTCTTCGGTCTTCACCGTGCCCGCGCGCTTCGCGGCCTGGTAGGCGCGGGCGTCGCGCATCGCCAGGTCGAGCGCCGCGAGCTTTTTCCCGGCGGCCTCCTTGGCGCGCTTGCGGAAGTCCTCGGGCAGCCACGCCGGCAGCCGCGCTTCCGGCCAGAACAGGTGCATGCCGGACGGCGTGGCCAGGGTCATGTCCTCGTAGGTCCAGCCGTCCAGCTTGACCAGCGCGGACTGGCCGGCGATCACGCCCGACTTGCCCGGCTGCGGCACCACGTTGGCGGTCAGCACGCCGTTGGCGCGCGCGACCGGCAGCAGTTCGCTGTCCGGGTTGATCGCCACCTGCGCGCGCGTGTTCGGATTGATCGCGCCGACCTCGGCCATGTCGTTGGTGGCGCGCACCGCCTCGATCTCGGTCAGGCCGAGCACGCTGTTGGCGGCGATGTAGCCGGGATACACGCGCTTGCCGGCGAGGTCGATGCGCTCGGCGTCGGCGGGCGCGTCGACCTTGGCGCCGAGCGCGGCGATCCTGCCGTCGCGGATCAGCAGTTCGCCGCCCTTGATGGTGCCGTGGCTGACGGTGACCAGGTCGGCGCCGGTCAGCAGCACGGTGCCGTCGGCGCGCGGCGCTTCGGCATGGACGGCGCCGGCGGCGAGCAGCGCGGCAAACAGCAGGGAGAGTGAGGTCTTCATCAGTGGCTCTCCGCGTCGGTGCAGCCGTTCACCGGCTCGTCGTCGTGGTAGATCGGGCGGCGCGCGGCGTAGCGGCGCAGCAGCTCGTCGCCCTGCAGCAGCGACGGCGCGGCTTCGGGCGCTCCACCGGGCTTGTCGGCGTCCTTCTTGCCGGCGTCGTGCGCCAGCGCCTTGACGCGCTCGGGCAGCGCCGCGGCGATCAGCTCGGCGCGTTCGCTTTCGATGCGCGCGCGCTCGGCGAGGTCGTCGGCGCGGTCGAAGTACTTGCGGCCGTCGACCCAGGTCTGCTGCGGCACCGCCAGCGTCGACAGCGGCGGCGCGTTCCAGATCACGAAGTCGGCGTCCTTGCCCGGCTCCAGCGAGCCCACGTATTTGTCGATGTGCAGCTGCCTGGCCGGATTGACCGTGACCAGCGCCAGCGCCTCGGCGTCGCTCAGTCCACCGTACTTCACCGACTTGGCGGCCTCGGTGTTGAGGCGGCGGCCCATCTCGTCGTCGTCGGAGTTGAACGAGACGGTGACGCCCTGGCGCGTCATCAGCGCGCCGTTGTAGGGAATCGCGTCGCGCACCTCGAACTTGTACGCCCACCAGTCGCTGAAGGTGGACGCGCCGGCGCCGAGCTTGGCGATCGCGTCGGCCACCTTGTAGCCCTCCAGCACGTGCTGGAAGGTCGGCACGATGTGGAACTGCTGGGCGAGGCGGATGAAGCCGAGGATCTCGTCCTGGCGGTAGCTGTGGATCTGCACCAGGCGCTCGCCCTGCAGCACTTCCCACAGCGCCTGCAGGCGCAGGTCGCGGCGCAGCGGGCCGCCGTCGGCGGCATGGCCGGCCTTCAGCGCGGCGCCGTAGGCCTGCGCGGCGAGCAGGCTGTCGAGGTCGATCTGTTCCACGCCCATGCGCGTCTGCGGATAGCGCGTGGTGAAGTTGTCGCCCCAGTTCGACTGCTTGACGTTCTCGCCCAGCGCGAACTTGATCGTCTCCGGCGCGCGCTTGAACTTCAGCCCCTCGGCGTCGGCGCCCCAGCGCAGCTTGATGATCTGCGACTGCCCGCCGATCGGATTGGCCGAGCCGTGCAGCACCAGCGCGGAAGTCGTGCCGCCGGCGAGCTGGCGGTAGATGATCATGTCGGTCGGGTCGAGCACGTCGCCGATGCGCACTTCGCTGGTGACCGCGTGCGTGCCCTCGTTGACGCCGCGACTGACCGCGATGTGCGAGTGCGGGTCGATGATGCCGGGGCTGACGTACTTGCCGCGGCCGTCGATCTCGAGCGCGCCGGACGGCGCCTTCAGGTTCCTGCCGAGCGCCGCGATCCTGCCCTTTTCCACCAGCAGGTCGGCGTCCTCGAGCACGCCCTGCGGACCCTGCGTCCACAGCGTGGCGTGGCGCACGACCACCGCCGCGGGCTGCTGCGGCAGACCGTTGCGTCCGTACGCGCCGGCCGGGAAGCGCAGCGGCTCGGATGGCAGCGGCGGCTTCGCCGGCAGCGTGGCCAGCGCGCGCGGCGCCGGCTTCGCCAGCGTGCCGTGCACGCGCAGGCGATGGCCGTCCTCGAGCTCGGCGCGGCCGTCCAGCGCGCCGTCGTCGAGCTGCGCGACCACGACCACGCGCTCGCGCGCGCTGCCGAGCAGCTTGCCGGGCATGTATAGCAGCAGGCGTGCGCCGTCCTGCGTCGCCGGGAAGCTCTCGCCGCCGGCCTTGGCGCCGAACTCGCCGTCCTTGCCGCGGAACTCGAGCGACGCCGGGCCGCTGCCGCCGCTCCAGGCAAGGTTCCACGCGCCGCGCGGGTCCGGCGCGGCCGGGTCGGCTTGGCGATAGCGCTTGCCGTCGATCCAGGTCTCGTAGATGCGCGCGTCGTCGCCGCGCAGCAGGTCGGCGTCGGCGACGACGAAGTGCGCCAACCGCCCCGGCTCGAGCGTGCCGAGCTTGTCGGCCACGCCCAGCATCGCCGCCGGCTGCGTGGTCAGCGCGGCCAGCGCGGTGCGCTCGTCGAGACCGTCGGCGACGGCCTTGCGCACGCGCTTCCAGAATTCGCTCTCCGGCTTCTTCAGGCCCGCCGCGGTGAACGCGAACGGCACGCCGGCCTCGGCCAGCACGCGCGCGTTGTACGGCGCCCAGCGCCAGTGCTCCAACGCGGCGAGCTCGACGTCCAGCGCGGCGTCCGGATCCTCGACCGCCGGCGCCTCGGGATAGGTCAGCGGCACGATCACCGGCACGCCGGCGGCGGCAAGCCTGGGCGCCATGCGGTACTCGTGGCCGTTGCCGGCCAGCACCAGCTTCAGGCCGAACTCGCGCGCGATCGCCAGCGCGCGGTCGTAGTCGAGCTCGTCGTCGGTGGCGAAGATCGCCGGCTGCCGGCCGGCGGCCAGCGGCGCCAACGCGGCCAGCGCATCGTTCGGCGCGGTGCGCTCGGCCTCGGGCCGCTTCGCCTGCCAGGCGAGGCGCTGCTGCTGCCAGCGCGCGTCGTAGAGGGTCTGGCGCACCAGCGCGATCGCGCCCATCAGCGAGCCGGGATACTCGTCCGAACCCCAGCCGCTGGTCTCGAAGGCGAGATGCTGGGCGACGCGCGCGCGGATCAGCGCATCGTTGCCGTGCGCCGCGTCGGACAGCGCGTACAGCGCGCTCTGGCCGCGGAAGATGCCGCGCTGCGGCACGCTCAGCGCGTCGGTGAAGCCGAGCGCGCGCAGCTTCTCCGCCGCCTGCGGATCCGGCTTGGCGGTCGCGGCGACGTCGTCCTGCGGATGCACGCGCGGATTCCAGTACGCCGCACCCGCCTGCGGCTGCGGCGTCGACGGACTGGCGCCGCGGCGGCCGGTCGCGGCCGGCGCCGCCTCGGCCGTCGCCGGCTGCGCGTACGCCGACAACGGGTCGATGAAGCCGGCGAACACGGTCTTGCCGCCGAGGTCGATGCGGGCGGCGCCGGCCGGCACCTTCGCGCCGCGGCCGGCGGCGACGATCACGCCGTCGCGCACCACCAGCGTGCCGTCCTCGATCACCTCGCCCGGTTTGACCAGCAGGCGCGCATGCACGAACGCGGTGAGTTGCGGGGTGCGGTCGGCGATGCCCTCGACCGGGCGCGTGTCCACCTGCGCGTGCAGCGGCGCGCCGGCCAGCAGGGTGAGCACGAGGGCGGCCAGGCACGAGCGCAGCGTGCGCCGCCGCGAACGGGAGCGGATCGAAGGCATGAGGGGTTCCCCAGTGGATCGCGGTCAGGATATAGGCCGGGCAGTCTGCCGCAACCCAACGAAAGTCATGCCGCGGCGATGCCGCCTGACTTGCGCACGATCAGCATGGCCAGCTCCAGCGCCTGCTCGTAGTTGAGGCGCGGATCGACGCTGGACTTGTAGGCGCGCGAGAGATCGCCCTCGCCGAGGCCGCGCGCGCCGCCCATGCACTCGGTGACGTCCTCGCCGGTCAGCTCCAGATGCACGCCGCCGAGGCGCGTGCCGGCGGCGGCGTGGATGTCGAACGCTAGCTCGAGCTCGCTGCGGATGTTGGCGAAGCGGCGCGTCTTGACGCCGTTGCCGACCGTCTCGGTGTTGCCGTGCATCGGATCGCAGCACCACAGCACGCGCAGGCCGGTGGCCTGCACCGCGGCGAGCATGCGCGGCAGGTGTTCGGCGACCTTGCGCGCACCCATGCGGTGGATCAGGGTCAGCCGGCCCGGCTCGTTGTCCGGGTTGAGCATCTCCACCAGGCGCTGCAGCTGCGCGTCCCCCATCGACGGCCCGATTTTCACCGCTACCGGGTTGCGGATGCCGCGGCAGTACTCGACGTGCGCGCCGTCGACGCCGGCGGTGCGCATGCCGATCCACGGGAAGTGCGTGGACAGGTTGAACCAGCCCCACTGGCGCGGCACGCGCCGCGTCTGCGCTTCCTCGTAGTGCAGCAGCAGCGCTTCGTGCGAGGTGAAGAATTCGGCGCGCGAGAAGCTCGCGATCGCCTCGCCGGCGAGCGTCTCCATGAAGCGCACCGCGCCGCCGATCGAGGCGACCATGCGCCGGTATTCGGCCGCCAGCGGCGAATGCTCGACCCAGGTGAGATCCCAGTATTCGGGATGGCGCAGATCGGCGAAGCCGCCTTCGCCCAGCGCACGCACGAAGTTCATCGTCATCGCCGAGCGCGCGTGGGCTTCGAGCAGGCGCTGCGGGTCGGCGCGGCGCGCGGCGGCATCGAACGCCGGTCCGTTGATCAGGTCGCCGCGGTAGCTCGGCAGGCTCACGCCGTCGCGCGTTTCGCTGTCGGCCGAGCGCGGCTTGGCGTACTGCCCGGCGAAACGGCCGACCCGCACCACCGGCACGCTCAGGCCGTGGATCAGCACCAGGCTCATCTGCAGCAACACCTTGAGCCGGTTGGCGATCACCTCGGAGGTGCAGTCGGCGAAGCTCTCCGCGCAGTCGCCGCCCTGCAGCAGGAAGCGCCTGCCCTCTTGTGCCTCGGCGAGCAGGCGCTTCAGCCCGAGCACCTCCCACGAGGTCACCAGCGGCGGCAGCCCGCGCAGGCGCGCGAGCGCGTCGGCGAGCTCGGCGGGGTCGTCGTAGGTCGGCTGCTGCGCGGCGGGACGTCGCTGCCAGGAGTCCGGCAACCAGTCCCCGGCGCCGTGCACGGCGCGCAGCTTGGGCTTGGAGCTGTTCATGGGTCGAGCCGAAGCGGATGGGCCACTATGCCACAGCGGCGGTCACGCCCGCATCAGCGGCGGCGCGCGGCCAGCGGCGCCCAGGCGCCGAGCAGCACGTACCAGACCAGGGTCCAGAACGGCATGGTCAGGCCGAGGAAGCGCCAATTGACGGCGGCGCATTCGCCCGAGCCGGTGAACACCATCTTCACCGTCTTGGCCAGCGGGAACGCATCGAGCATGTAGGCCAGTCCGGGGCCGCAGGACGGCACCTGGTCGGGCGGCAGCGACTGCAGCCAGAGATGGCGCCCCGCGATCACCACGCCGGCCAGTGCGCCCAGCAGCACCAGCACGACGTAGGCCCGGCGCCCGCCGCCGCGCGGCGCATGCAGCCCGCCGACCAGGAACCACAGCGCCATGAACGCGAACGCGACGCGCTGGAAGATGCACAGCGGGCACGGCTCGACGCCGAGGTCGAACTGCACGTACAGCGCATAGCCCAGCAGGGCGACGCAGGCGACGAAGCCGGCGAGGAAGGAAACCCGGAACGACCAGCGCAGCGGATTGAGCATGACGACGGGCGGTGACGGAAAGGCCGCACTTTACCGCGTGCGCCGGCGTGCGCAAGCGACGCGTGCGCAAACGAAAGCCCCGGCCGGTGAACCGGCCGGGGCTTCGGGACGACGCTTGTCGTGCCGGCTTACTCGGCCGCTGCGGGCGCCGCCGGACGATCGACCAGCTCGACGTAGGCCATCGGCGCATTGTCGCCGTCGCGGAAGCCGCACTTCAGGATGCGCAGGTAGCCGCCCTTGCGCTCGCGATAGCGCGGGCCAAGCTCGACGAACAGCTTGCCGACCGCCTGCTTGTCGCGCAGGCGCGCGAACGCGAGGCGGCGGTTGGCGACGCCGTCGCTCTTCGCCAGCGTGATCAGCGGCTCGGCGACGCGACGCAGCTCCTTGGCCTTGGGCAGCGTGGTGCGGATCAGCTCTTCCTTGAACAGCGAGGCCGCCATGTTGCGGAACATGGCCGTGCGGTGGCTGCTGGTGCGGTTGAGTTTGCGTCCGGATTTCTGGTGGCGCATGGTCTTAAATTCCGTGTGTTAGCGGAGCAAAACGCACCGCATGTCAGTGCAACCGCGAACCCGGAAAGGTTCGCCGCGGATCATCCCGCGATCCGCGAAGCCGAGCCCGGAGATGCCCCGGACCCGGCACGCAATGTCACCCCAGCTGCATGCCGTGGGCGAGGCCCGGCGGCGGCCAGCTCTCGAGCTTCATGCCCAGCGACAGGCCGCGGGCACCCAGCACGTCCTTGATCTCGGTGAGCGACTTCTTGCCGAGGTTGGGCGTCTTCAGCAGTTCGACCTCGGTCTTCTGCACCAGATCGCCGATGTAGTAGATGCTCTCGGCCTTCAGGCAGTTGGCCGAACGCACGGTCAGCTCGAGGTCGTCGATCGGACGCAGCAGCACCGGATCGAAGCCGGCCTTCTCGGCCTTGGCGCCCTCGTGCTCGCGGCGGCTGAAATCGCCGAACACGCCGAGCTGGTCCATCAGGATCTCGGCCGACTTGCGCACCGCTTCCTCGGCGCCGATCGTGCCGTTGGTCTCGATGTCGAGGATCAGCTTGTCCAGGTTGGTGCGCTGCTCGACGCGCGCGCTCTCGACCTCGTAGGCCACGCGGCGCACCGGGCAGAACGACGCATCCAGCTGCAGGCGACCGATCGGACGCGACTCTTCCTCCGGCAACTGCCGCGTGCTGGCCGGCTGGTAGCCGAGGCCGCGACGCACCCTCAGGCGCATGTTCAGCCCGATATCCTTGGTCAGGTGGCACAGCACCTGCTCGGGATTCACGATCTCCACCGAGTGGTCGACCGTGATGTCGCCGGCCTTGACCACGCCCTTGCCCTTCTTGGACAGGGTCAGGGTGGCTTCGTCCGGGCCGTGCATCATGATGGCCACGTCCTTGAGGTTCAGCAGCACCTCGATGACGTCTTCCTGCAGGCCTTCGAGCGTCGTGTATTCGTGCAGCACGCCGTCGATCTCCACCTCGACGATCGCGCAGCCGGGAATCGACGACAGCATCACGCGGCGCAGCGCGTTGCCAAGGGTGTGGCCGAAACCGCGCTCGAGCGGCTCCACCACTACCTTGGCGCGGTTGGGTCCGAGCTGCTCGACGCTGAGGCCGCGCGGCCGCAGCACGCTAGTAGACGAGACTGCCATGTACCACGCTCCCGGTGATTACTTCGAGTAGAGCTCGACGATCAGGTTCTCGTTGATGTCGGACGGCAGATCCGCACGATCCGGCATCGACTTGAACACGCCGCTGAACTTCTTGCTGTCCACCTCGACCCAGCCGGGACGCAGGTCCATGCCGTCGGCAAGCGTCGAGGCTTCCTGCACGCGAAGCTGCGCACGGGCGCGCTCGGTCAGCGCGACCTCGTCGCCGGGCTTGACCTGGTACGACGGGATGTTGACCTTGCGGCCGTTGACCATCACCGCCTTGTGCGCGACCAGCTGGCGCGCCTGCGCGCGGGTCACCGCGAAGCCCATGCGGTAGACGACGTTGTCGAGACGCGCTTCCAGCATGCGCAGCAGGTTCTCGCCGGTGTTGCCCTTCAGCGAGGTCGCCTTCTGGTAGTAGTTGCGGAACTGGCGCTCGAGCAGGCCGTAGATGCGCTTGACCTTCTGCTTCTCGCGCAACTGGACGGCATAGTCGGACAGACGCGCCTTCTTGCCGGCGCCGTGCTGGCCGGGCTTCTGCTCCAGCTTGCACTTCGAGTCCAGCGCACGCGCCGGGCTCTTCAGGCTCAGATCCGCGCCCTCGCGACGGGCGAGCTTGCAGGTGGGACCACGATACCGTGCCATATCTTTTTCCAATAGTCCGGCCAAGAATGGCCGGTTTTTGGTTCACGCGATCGGAGACGATCGCAAAATTAATCCCTCAGACGCGACGCTTCTTGGGCGGACGGCAACCGTTGTGCGGGATTGGCGTCACGTCGATGATGTTGGTGACCTTGTAGCCCAGCGCGTTCAGCGAGCGCACGGCCGACTCGCGGCCGGGACCGGGGCCCTTGATGCGCACTTCCAGCGTCTTCAGGCCGTACTCCTGCGCGGCGCGGCCGGCCTTCTCGGCGGCCACCTGCGCGGCGAACGGCGTCGACTTGCGCGAACCGCGGAAGCCGGCGCCACCTGCGGTGGCCCAGCTCAGGGCATTGCCCTGGCGGTCGGTGATCGTGACGATCGTGTTGTTGAACGACGCCTGCACGTGGACGATGCCGTCCGTGACGACGCGCTTGACCTTCTTCTTCGGCTTGGCTGCGGGCTTCGACATATCTGGAATCCGTTACTTCTTGATCGCTCGGCGCGGACCCTTGCGCGTGCGCGCATTGGTGCGCGTACGCTGGCCCCGCACCGGCAGGCCGCGGCGGTGACGCAGGCCGCGGTAGCAGCTGAGGTCCATCAGGCGCTTGATGCTGATGCCGACCTCGCGACGCAGGTCGCCCTCGACGGTGAACTTGGCCACCTCGTGGCGCAGCTTCTCGACCTCGCCTTCGCTGAGGTTCTTGATCGGGGTGGCAGGATCCACGCCGGCTTCGGCGCAGACCTTCTTCGACCGCGTGCGGCCGATGCCGTAGATGCTCTGGAGGCCCACCCAGACGTGCTTGTGGACCGGCAGGTTGACACCCGCAATACGCGCCATCTTGACTCTCTCCGATGCGTTTACTTGCGCGGTAAACGCGTAATCTTAACTGGTTTTTCGCGAAACAGAAAGTCCGGGCGGTGCCGGCCGGCGCCGCCGGATACCTCTTGTCCCGCGCCTCAACTGCGGCGCAGGTTGGCCTTCTTGAGCAGGCTCTCGTACTGGTGGCTGACCAGGTGTGCCTGGATCTGGGCGGTGAAATCCATCACCACCACGACCACGATCAGCAGCGAGGTGCCGCCGAAATAGAACGGTACGTGCCAGGCGCTCTGCATGAACGTCGGCAGTGCGCAGACCGCCACCAGGTACAGCGCGCCGGCGCCGGTCAGGCGGGTCAGCACGCCATCGATGTAGTCGGCCGTGTTCTTGCCGGGGCGGATGCCGGGGATCAGCGCGCCCGAGCGCTTCAGGTTGTCCGCGGTCTCCTGGGCGTTGAACACGATCGCCGTGTAGAAGAACGCGAATATCGCGATCAGGCTCGCCTCGATGATCGCGTACAGCGGCTCGCCGGGGCTCAGCGCAGTGGTCAACGCCTGCAGCCAGCGCACCTGCTCGGTATTGCTGAACCAGTGCGCGGCGGTCGCCGGGAACATGATCAGGCTGGACGCGAAGATCGGCGGGATCACGCCCGACATGTTGATCTTCAGCGGCAGGTGCGAACTCTGGTTCATGTACGCCTGCGCGCCGCCCTGGCGGCGTGCGTAGTTGACCGTGATGCGGCGCTGGGCGCGCTCCACGAACACCACGAACGCAGTCACCAGCAGCACGATCGCGATCACGATCAGCACCTTCAGCACCGACAGCTCGCCGTTCTGCGCCATCGACAGGGTCTGCGTGACCGCGCGCGGCAGGCCGGCGACGATGCCGGCGAAGATCAGCAGCGAGATGCCGTTGCCGATGCCGCGCTCGGTGATCTGCTCGCCCAGCCACATCAGGAACATGGTGCCGGCGGTGAGGCCCACCACCGCGGAGAACACGAATCCGAAGCCGCTGGTGTAGACGACGTCGCCGCCCTGCGCCTGCAGCGCCACCGACACGCCGAACGCCTGGAACACCGCCAGGCCGACCGTGCCCCAGCGCGTGTACATGGTCAGCTTGCGCCGGCCGGACTCGCCTTCCTTGCGCAACTGCTGCCAGGCCGGCACCACCGAGCCCATCATCTGCACCACGATCGAGGCGGAGATGTAGGGAATCACGCCGAGCGCAAACAGCGAGAAGCGCTCCAGCGCGCCGCCCGAGAACATGTTGAACATGTTCAGCAGGCCGCCGCCCTGCTCGATCAGCCGCGTCATCGCCTCGGGGTTCACGCCCGGCACGGGAATGAACGAGCCGAGGCGGAACACCACCAGCGCGAGGATCACGAAGACCACGCGCTGGCGCAGCTCGGTGAGCTTGCCGAGCGAAGCGATCGATCCGGACTTGGGCGCTGCCACCGGTTACTCCACGCTGCCGCCGGCGGCCTCGATGGCCGCCTTGGCGCCCGCCGTGGCCAGCAGCCCCGACAGCTTGATCGCGCGCTTGATATCGCCCTTCTTCACCACCTTCACGCGACGCGCCTCGCCGTGCACCAGGCCGGCCGCGCGCAGCGCCGCCAGATCGATGGTGTCGGCCTTGAGGCCTGCCAGCTGGTACAGGAACACCTGGGCGCTCTCGACGGCCTTCCGGGAACGGAAGCCCACCTTGGGCAGGCGGCGCTGCAGCGGCATCTGGCCGCCCTCGAAGCCCACCTTGTGATAGCCGCCGGCACGCGCGTGCTGGCCCTTGTGGCCACGGCCCGCGGTCTTGCCGAGGCCCGAACCGATGCCGCGACCGACGCGCACCTTGGCGCGACGGGCGCCCTTGGCCGGCTTGATCGAATTAAGACGCATGTTCGACTCCCAATACCTTGGCCGTTATTCCTCGACGCGGACCAGGTAGAACACCTGGTTGATCAAGCCGCGCACCGAGGGGCTGTCCTTGAGTTCGCGCACGTCGTTGGTCTTGTTCAGACCCAGCGCCTTGACGCTGAGACGGTGGCGCGGCTGCACGCCGCGCAGGCCCTTGACCAGGCGCACGCGCACGGTGTTGCCGGTGGTCTTCGCCTTAGCCATGGCCCAGCACCTCTTCGACGGTCTTGCCGCGCTTGGCCGCGATGCGGTCCGGCGAGGTCATCGCCTGCAGACCCTTGATCGTGGCGCGCACCAGGTTGATCGGGTTGCGCGAACCGACGGCCTTGGCCAGCACGTTCTTCACGCCGACCACCTCGAGCACGGCGCGCATGGCGCCGCCGGCGATCACGCCGGTACCCTCGGAAGCGGGCTGCATGAACACGCGCGCCGCGCCGTGGTTGGCCTTGACGGCGTACCACAGCGTGCCGTTGTTCAGCTTGATCTTGACCATGTTGCGGCGCGCGCGTTCCATGGCCTTGGAGATGGCCACCGGCACTTCGCGCGCCTTGCCGTAGCCGAAGCCGACGCGGCCGTCGCCATCGCCCACCACGGTCAACGCGGTGAAGCTCATCTGGCGACCGCCCTTGACGGTCTTGGCCACGCGGTTGACGGCAATCAGCTTCTCCAGCATGCCGTCGGAATTTTCGCGATCGTTACTCGCCATGTCGTTTCCCGTATGCCCGGCCTGGCCGGGACTTCTGCTTGCGGCTGGTGCCGCTTGGAGTTGTAGTGAATCGTCAGGAACCGCCGCCCTCAGAACCTGAGGCCGGCCTCGCGCGCCGCGTCGGCCAGCGCCTTGACGCGGCCGTGGTACTTGAAGCCCGAGCGGTCGAACGCGACCTGCTCGACGCCGGCGGCGCGAGCGCGCTCAGCCACCGACTTGCCCACCGCAGCCGCCGCGGCGAGGTTCTTGGTGCCCTTCAGGCCTTCCTTGACCGCCTTCTGCACGGTGGAGGCGGCGGCGATCACCTTGTCGCCGGAGGGCGCGATCACCTGCGCGTAGATGTGCTGGCCCGAGCGGTGCACGCTCAGGCGCGGCACGCCCAGCTGGCGGATGTGGGCGCGGGTGGATTTGGCGCGGCGCAGTCTTGCGGTTTTCTTTTCCATGGTCGTTCTCCGGGAAGCGGATCGGCTGTTGCAGGCAGCCCCTGTCGGAAAATGCTGCCGCGAACGGCTGCTTCTCCACGCAGGGATTGCGTACTTACGCCTTCTTGGCTTCCTTCATGGTGATGTGCTCGCCGGCATAGCGCACGCCCTTGCCCTTGTAGGGCTCCGGCGGACGGAAGGCGCGGATCTTCGCCGCCACCTCGCCCACGCGCTGCTTGTCGGCACCCTTGACCAGGATCTCGGTCTGGGTCGGCGTCTCGATCGTGATGCCCTCCGGCGCCGGGAACACGACCGGATGCGAGAAGCCGAGCGTCAGGTTGAGGCTCTTGCCCTGCATCGCGGCGCGGTAGCCGACGCCGACCAGTTCGAGCTTGCGCTCGTAGCCGCTGCTCACGCCCTTGACCATGTTGGCCAGCAGCGCGCGCGCGGTGCCGGCGAACTTGCTCTCGCCGCCTTCGGCGGCCTCGCAGACCACCTCGCCGTTGGCGAGCGCGACCTTGACGCCGGGCAACGCATGCATCGACAGCGTGCCCTTCGGGCCCTTCACGGTGACCGCGTCGGCGCCGATCTGGCATTCCACGCCCTTCGGCAGCGCGATCGGTTTCTTGGCAACTCGCGACATTGCTCGATCTCCTTACGCGACCACGCCGAGCACTTCGCCGCCGAGACCCTTGGCGCGCGCTTGCGCGTCGGTCATCAGGCCGGACGAGGTCGAGATGATCGAAATGCCGAGGCCGCCGAGCACCTTGGGCAGCTCGCCCTTGGTGCGGTAGACGCGCAGGCCGGAACGGCTGACGCGCTCGATGCGCTCGATCGCCGGCTTGCCCTCGAAATACTTCAGCTTGATTTCCAGCTCGGTCTTGCCCTCGGCGTCGCGCTTCTGCGCGTCGAGGACGTAGCCTTCCGCCTTCAGCAGGTCGGCAATGGCCAGCTTGAGCTTCGAGGCCGGCATGCTCACGCTGCGCTTGCCCGTGGCCTGGGCGTTGCGGATGCGCGTGAACATGTCGGCGATGGGATCAGTCATGCTCATGAATGTGATTCCTGGTGTATGCCCTTAAGCACCGATATCCGCCGGATTACCAGCTGGCCTTGCGCAGACCCGGCACGTCGCCGCGCATGGTGGCCTCGCGCAGCTTGTTGCGCGCCAGGCCGAACTTCTTGTAGACCGCGCGCGGGCGGCCGGTCAGCGCGCAACGGGTGCGCTGGCGGGTCGGGCTGGCGTCGCGCGGCAGCTTCTGCAGCTTGGTCTGGGCCTCCATCTTCTCCTCGTAGGAGGACTTGGGGCTCAGCACGATCGCCTTCAGTCCGGCGCGCTTGGCGGCGTACTTCTTGACGAGTTTGGCGCGCTTCTTGTCGCGCTCGATCATGGACGTCTTGGCCATGCCGGTATCCTGCTCTGGTGTCAGTTGCGGAACGGGAAGCCGAACGCTTCCAGCAGCGCCTTGGATTCCTCGTCCGTCTTCGCAGTGGTGGCGATGGCGATGTCCATGCCGCGCAGCGCGTCGATCTGGTCGAAGTCGATCTCGGGGAAGATGATCTGTTCCTTGATGCCCATGTTGTAGTTGCCGCGGCCGTCGAACGCACGGCCGGACACGCCGCGGAAGTCGCGCACGCGCGGCAGCGCGATGTTGACCAGGCGATCCAGGAACTCGTACATGTGGTTGCGGCGCAGCGTGACCTTGCAGCCGATCGGCCAGCCGTCGCGGATCTTGAAGGACGCCACCGAGACGCGCGCCTTGGTCGTCACCGGCTTCTGGCCGGCGATCTTGGCCATGTCGGCCACGGCGTTCTCGAGCACCTTCTTGTTGCCCACCGCTTCGCCCACGCCCATGTTCAGCGTGATCTTGGTGATGCGCGGAACCTGCATCACGTTCGCGTAGCCGAAGCGCTGCATCAGCTTCGGCACCACCTGCTCTTTGTAGATCTTTTCGAGGCGCGTCATGGCATGCGTCCTTACGCGTCCACCACTTCGCCAGAAGAGCGGAACGTGCGCACCTTGCGCCCATCATCGAGCGTCTTGTGGCCCACGCGTTCGCCCCTGTTCGAAGCCGGGTTGAACAGCATCACGTTGGAGATATGGATGGAGGCCTCGCGCTCGACGATGCCGCCAGGCTGGTTGGCCTGCGGATTCGGCTTGGTGTGGCGCTTGACCAGGTTGATGTTCTGCACGAACACCCGGTCGCCCGCGACGCGCAGCACTTCGCCGCGCTGGCCCTTGTTCTTGCCGGTGATCACGACAACCTGATCACCCTTGCGGATACGGTTCATGTCTGTCTCCTCGCTCAGAGCACCTCGGGCGCCAGCGAGACGATCTTCATGAATCGTTCGCTGCGCAGCTCGCGGGTGACCGGCCCGAAGATGCGGGTGCCGATCGGCTCGAGCTTGTTGTTCAGGAGCACGGCCGCGTTGCCGTCGAAACGGATCAACGAGCCGTCCGGGCGGCGCACGCCCTTGGTGGTGCGCACGACGACCGCGCTGTACACCTCGCCCTTCTTCACCTTGCCGCGCGGGATCGCATCCTTCACGGTGACCTTGATGATGTCGCCGATGCCGGCGTAGCGGCGCTTGGAGCCGCCCAGCACCTTGATGCACATCAGTTCACGCGCGCCGCTGTTGTCCGCCGCGGCCAGCATGGTCTGCATCTGGATCATGGCAATTCGCTCCTCGGCGCCTTACTGCTGCGCGGCCCGGGCCACGATCTCGACCACGCGGAAATGCTTGGTCTTCGACAGTGGACGGCACTCGGCCACGCGCACGAGGTCGCCCTCGCGGCATTCGCCGTTCTCGTCGTGCGCATGCAGCTTGGTCGAGCGGCGGATGATCTTGCCGTACAGGTCGTGCTGCACCTGGCGCTCGACCAGCACGGTCACGGTCTTCTGCATCTTGTTGCTGATCACGCGGCCTTCGATGGTGCGCGCGTTGTTCTGGGTGTCGCTCATGGCGCGCTCCTCACTTCTTCTCGCCCAGCACCGTCTTGGCGCGGGCGATCTCGCGCCGCACGCGGCGCAGCTGGTGGACGTGGGTCAGCTGGCCAGAGCCCTTCTGCATGCGCAGGTTGAACTGCTCCTTGCGCAGGTCGAGCAGGTGCTCGCCCAGCTCGGCAGCCGACTTCGTACGGAGTTCTTTCGTTTCCATCACACCACCGCCCGGGTCACGAACTGGGTCTGCACCGAGAGCTTTGCCGCGGCCAGGCGGAACGCCTCGCGCGCGTCGGTCTCGCTGATGCCCTCGATCTCGTACAGCATGCGGCCCGGCTGGATCGGCGCGACCCAGAACTCGACGTTGCCCTTGCCGCTGCCCATACGCACTTCGATGGGCTTCTTGGTGATCGGCTTGTCCGGGAACACGCGGATCCACAGCTTGCCGCCGCGCTTGACGTAGCGCGTGATGCAACGGCGCGCAGCCTCGATCTGGCGCGCGGTCAGCTGGCCGTGGGTGATCGCCTTCAGGCCGTACTCGCCGAAACTGACGAGGTTGGCGCTGTAGCTGAGGCCGTGGTTACGGCCCTTGTGGACCTTGCGGTACTTGGTTCGCTTGGGTTGCAGCATGGCTGCTACGCTCCTTACTTCGCGGCGCGCTCGCGCCGGCTTTCGCCGCGCTCGGCGCGCTCGCCTTCCTTCGCCGCTTCCTGCGTCGCCGCATGAAGGTCGAAGATCTCACCCTTGTAGACCCACACCTTGACGCCGATCACGCCATAGGTGGTCTTCGCCTCGGCAAAGCCGTAGTCGATGTCGGCGCGCAGCGTGTGCAGGGGCACGCGGCCCTCGCGATACCACTCCGAGCGCGCGATCTCGGCGCCGTTCAGGCGGCCGGCGACGTTGACCTTGATGCCGAGCGCGCCGAGGCGCATCGCGTTGCCGACCGCGCGCTTCATCGCGCGGCGGAACATGATGCGGCGCTCGAGCTGCTGTGCGATCGACTCGGCGACCAGCTGCGCGTCCAGCTCGGGCTTGCGCACCTCGGTCACGTTGATGTGGGTGGGCACACCCATCATCGCCGAGACCTCCTTGCGCAGCCGCTCGATGTCCTCGCCCTTCTTGCCGATCACCACGCCCGGGCGGGCGGTGTGGATCGTCACGCGCGCGGTCTTGGCCGGACGCTCGATGTGGATCCTGGACACGCCGGCCTGGGCCAGCTTCGCCTTCAGGAGCTCGCGCACCTTGAGATCGGCGGCCAGGTACTCGGCGTATTCCTTCTTGCCGGCGTACCACTTGGAGTTCCAGTCCTTGGCGATGCCGAGGCGGATACCCGTGGGATGAACTTTGTGACCCATCGTCTTCGTCCCGATCTCAGTTGCCGACGACCACGGTGATGTGGCTCGTGCGCTTCAGGATGCGCGTGCCGCGGCCCTTGGCGCGGGCGTGCATGCGCTTCATCGCCGGACCTTCGTCGACGAAGATGCGCGTGACCTTGAGCTCGTCCACGTCGGCGCCGAGGTTGTTCTCGGCGTTGGCGACGGCGGACAGCAGGACCTTGCGCACCATGTGCGCGGCCTTCTTGTTGGTGAACTCGAGCACGCTGCTCGCACGGTCCACCGGCATGCCGCGGACCAGATCGGCCACGAGGCGCGCCTTCTGGGCCGAAATGCGGGCACTGCGCAGGATCGCTTTAGCTTCCATCGTGGCACCCATTACTTCGTGGCGGCGGCTTTCTTGCTGCCGGAATGACCCTTGAACGTACGGGTCACCGCGAACTCGCCGAGCTTGTGCCCGACCATGTTCTCGTTGACCAGCACCGGCACGTGCTGACGGCCGTTGTGCACGGCGATGGTCATGCCGACCATCTCGGGCAGGATCATCGAACGACGCGACCAGGTCTTGATCGGACGCTTGCTATTGGCGGCGGACGCAGCCTCCACCTTCTTGAGCAGGTGCAGGTCGACGAACGGACCTTTCTTCAAAGAACGCGGCATGGCGGCTTCCCGTTACTTGCGACGGCGCACGATCAGCTTCTGCGTGCGCTTGTTGTTACGCGTCTTGTAGCCCTTGGTCGGCAGGCCCCACGGGCTGACCGGATGGCGGCCGCCCGAAGTGCGGCCTTCGCCACCGCCATGCGGATGGTCGACCGGGTTCATGACCACGCCGCGCACGGTCGGGCGGATGCCCTTCCAGCGCTTGGCGCCGGCCTTGCCGAGCTTGCGCAGGTTGTGCTCGGAGTTGCCGACCTCGCCGATCGTGGCGCGGCAGTCGACCAGCACCTTGCGCATCTCGCCGGAACGCAGGCGCAGCGTGGCGTAGCCCTGTTCGCGCGCGATCAGCTGCGCGGCGGCGCCGGCACTGCGCGCCAGCTGCGCGCCCTTGCCGGGCTTCATCTCGATGCAGTGCACGGTGGTGCCGACCGGGATGTTGCGCAGCGGCAGCGAGTTGCCGACCTTGATCGGCACGTCGCGCCCGGCGATCAGCTGGTCGCCCAGCCGGATGCCCTTGGGGGCGATGATGTAGCGGCGCTCGCCGTCGACGTAGCAGACCAGCGCGATATGCGCGGTGCGGTTCGGGTCGTACTCCAGGCGCTCGACGCGGCAGGCGATGCCTTCCTTGTCGCGCTTGAAGTCGATCAGGCGGTAGTGCTGCTTGTGCCCGCCGCCGCGATGGCGCGTGGTGATGCGACCGAAATGGTTGCGGCCGCCGGTGTTGGCCTGCGCCTCGGTAAGCGGCGCATACGGCGCGCCCTTGTGCAGGTCCGGCGTGGCCACGCGCACCATGGCGCGACGCCCCGGGGAGGTTGGCTTGAGAGTAATCAGTGCCATTGGGAATCCGCTCCTGGCTTAGGCCTTGGCCATCATGTCGATGGTCTGGCCCTCGGCAAGCCGCACGTACGCCTTGCGCATCCCGGCACGGGTGCCGGGGCGAAAGCGGAACGACTTGACCTTGCCCTTGACGTTGACCAGGTTGACCGCCGCGACCTTGACGTCGAACAGCTGTTCCACCGCGGCCTTCACGTCGGCCTTGGTGGCCTCGGCGGCCACCTCGAACACGTACTGGCTGGTTTCGGCGATGCGCGCGCTCTTCTCGGAAATGCGCGGCGCGCGCAGCACGCTGAGGATGCGTTCGTTGCTCATGCCAGCCACTCCTCGACCTTCTTCACCGCATCGACGGTCATCACGACGTGGTCGGCGCGCACCAGCGAAACCGGGCTGATGCCGTTGACGTCCACGACCTCGAGGACCTGCGGGTTGTTGCGCGCGGCGAGATACAGGTTCTCGCTCACGCCTTCGGAAATGATCACCGTGCGGCCGACCTCGAGCTCCTGCAGACGGGCGATCAGCGCCTTGGTCTTCGGCTGCTCGACGTCGAGCGTATCCACCACCTTCAGGCGGCCCTGGCGATTCAGCTCGGCCATGATGGAACGCAGCGCGCCGCGGTACATCTTGCGGTTGACCTTCTGCGAGAAGTCGCGCGGCTTCGCCGCGAACGCACGCGCGCCGCCGACGAAGATCGGCGCGCGATAGTCGCCGTGACGGGCACCGCCGCCTTTCTGCTTCTTGAACTTCTTGGTGGTGCCGGACACTTCGCTGTGCGAGAGCTGCGCCTTGGTACCGGCGCGGCCCGCGTTGCGGTAGGCCGTCACGACCTGGTGCACGAGGTTCTCGCGGAACTCGCCGCCGAACACCTCGTCGGAAACCTTCATGGGCTTGGCGCCGATGACATTCAGTTCCATGGCGTCGCTCCTCAAGCCTTGGCCGCCGGGCGGATGACCACGTCGCCGCCGGTCGCGCCGGGTACCGCGCCCTTGATCGCGATCAGGTGGCGCTCGGCGTCGACCTTGACCACTTCCAGGTTCATCGCGGACTGGCGCACGCTGCCCATATGGCCGGCCATCTTCTTGCCCGGGAACACGCGGCCCGGGGTCTGGCGCTGGCCGATCGAGCCCGGCGCGCGATGCGACAGCGAGTTGCCGTGCGTCGCGTCGCCCATCGTGAAGTTGTGGCGCTTGATCGTGCCCTGGAAGCCCTTGCCCTTGGTGACGCCGGCCACGTCGACCATCTGGCCGGCCTGGA
Organism: Mizugakiibacter sp.; assembly: GCF_039680435.1. Classification (NCBI taxonomy): domain Bacteria; kingdom Pseudomonadati; phylum Pseudomonadota; class Gammaproteobacteria; order Lysobacterales; family Rhodanobacteraceae; genus Mizugakiibacter; species Mizugakiibacter sp. The sequence continues at coordinate 73,097 of NZ_JBDKSX010000125.1, forward strand.
ACACGTCCTCGGCCTTGATCTCGGCGCCGACCGCGTATTTGCCGAGATCGGCGGCGGCGACGCGGAATTCCCACAGCCCGCGGCCCGGCTCGACCTTGGCCTTGGCGTAATGGCCCTTGGCCGGCTTCGTCAGCAGCGAGGCGCGCTTGGTGCCCGCGGTGACCTGCACGGCGGCGTAGCCGTCGTTATCTTCGGTCTTCACCTGCGTCACGCGGTTCGGCGTCGCCTCGATCAGCGTCACCGGCACCGAGCGGCCGTCTTCGGTGAAGAGCCGGCTCATGCCGCACTTGCGGCCAACCAGTCCGATACTCATCGTCGTATCCTGTCAGGCGCTCAACCGAGCTTGATCTGCACGTCCACGCCGGCGGCGAGATCGAGCTTCATCAGCGCGTCCACGGTCTTGTCGTTCGGGTCCACGATGTCGAGCACGCGCTTGTGGGTGCGCGTCTCGTACTGGTCGCGGGCGTCCTTGTCGGCGTGCGGCGACACCAGGATGGTGTAGCGCTCGATCTTGGTGGGCAGCGGGATCGGGCCGCGCACCTGCGCGCCCGTGCGCTTGGCCGTCTCGACGATCTCGCTCGCCGAACGGTCGATCAACCGGTGATCGAAGGCCTTCAGCCGAATGCGAATCTTCTGGTTCGCCATAACCGTGTCCTGAATCGTTAAAGAGCGTTGTGCGGTAGCTTCGGAGGCGGCTTCTCACCGCCCCCGTCGTACTGTCCGCGTTACTTGATGACCTTGGCGACGACGCCGGCGCCGACGGTGCGGCCGCCTTCGCGGATCGCGAAGCGCAGGCCCTCTTCCATGGCGATCGGCGTGATCAGCTTGCCTTCAAGCACGATGTTGTCGCCCGGCATGACCATCTCGACGCCTTCGGGCAGGATCACCTCGCCCGTCACGTCCGTCGTGCGGAAGTAGAACTGCGGCCGGTAGCCGCGGAAGAACGGCGTGTGCCGGCCGCCTTCCTCTTTGCTCAGCACGTAGACGTTGGCCTGGAAATGCGTGTGCGGC
>NZ_JBDKSX010000126.1:0-18373 GCF_039680435.1 Mizugakiibacter sp.
GGCGCCGCGGACCGCGCCGGCTGCGGCCGCATCGACGCCGCCGGCGGCCCGTGCCGCGCTGCGGCGCGCCTGCCTCGCCGCGGCGCGGGCCGGCGACCTGCGCGGCGCCGAGGCCGCGCTGCTGGCCTGGGCGCGCAGCGAACAGCCCGGGCTGCACCGCGCCGACGCGCTTGCCGAGCGGCTGGGCGATCCCGCGCAGCGTGCGGCGTGGGGCGCGCTGCTGCGTGCTCGCTATGCCGGCGCGTCCGCCGACGGCGTCGGTGTGCGGCTGGCGGCGGCGTTCGCCGCAGGTTTCGTCTGGGCGCCGCGGACGGAAGCGGACGTGCGCGCCGACGCGCCGCTGCCGCCGCTGTATCCGGGCAGCCGCGCCTGAAGCGTGCCGTGCATCAGTCCGCCAGTGCGATGCCGAGCGCCTCGGCCGCGTCGCGGCAGGTCGCCGCCATCGCTGCGCCGAAGCAGCACAGCAGCACGCGCGGCGCGGCAGCATCGTCGGCCAGCGCGCCGCGCAGGGTGGCGAGCGCGACGCGCGCGGCGGCATCGGCCGGGTAGCCGTACACGCCGCAGCTGATCGCCGGGAAGGCCACGCTGGCCGCGCGCTGCGCGCGCGCCAGCGCCAGGCTCGCACGGTAGCACGCGGCGAGCAGCCCGGCTTCGCCGTGCGCGCCGCCCTGCCAGACCGGACCGACGGTATGGATCACCCAGCGCGCGCGCAGGCGGAAGCCGGGCGTCAGCCGCGCCGTGCCGGTGGGGCAGCGCACGCCCGGGCGCAGCTCGGGCAGCGCGCGGCAGGCGGCCAGCAGCTCCGGGCCGGCGGCGCGGTGGATCGCGCCGTCGACCCCGCCGCCGCCGAGCAGGGTTTCGTTGGCGGCGTTGACGATGGCGTCGACGTCGAGGGTGGTGATGTCGGCCTGGACGATTTCGACATGCATGGAACGGCGCCTCGCGCGGCGGCGGCGGGGTCGGGTCGTTGCCAGGCTCGCGATCCATCGCTCGCCAGGCGACCCGGCCTTCGGCATCCTGCCTCCGGCCCTGGCCGCAGTGCCGAAGGATACGCCACCGCCGGTGGTGCGCCGGCGCGCGGCCCCCTAAGATCGCCGCATGCCCAACCGCAGCGACATCTCCTTCGGCTACCTGATCAACGACGTCACGCGCCTGTTTCGCAAGCACTTCGACCGGCGCGCGACGCGCTTCGGGCTGACCCGCGCACAGTGGCGCGCGGTCAAGCGCCTGCACGTCTGCGAGGGCATCACCCAGGCCGAGCTGGCCGAGATCCTGGAGATGGAGCCGATCGCGATCGGCCGGGTGATCGACCGCCTGCAGGCCGGCGGCTTCGTCGAGCGCCGCGCCGATCCCGCCGACCGCCGCCTGTGGCGGCTGCACCTCACCGCGCGCGCGCGCGCCGTTGCCGCCGACATGGAGGAGATCTCGCGCGGCCTGCGCACGGACGCCACGCGCGACATTCCCGGTGCCGACGTCGAGAAGTGCGTCGAGGTGCTCGAGCGCATGAAGGAAAACCTGCAGGCGCTGGACGTCCGCGAGCCCTGACGCGCGCCTGCGGCGCTGGCGGTGCGACCCCGCGCGCCCGGATAATCGGCGCATGACTTCCCACGATTCCGCACCGGCGATCGACTGCGGCGCGTGCCGGCTGCGCCCCTGGCGCGAGGACGACGCCGCGGCGCTGGTGCCGCTGGCCGACGACGCCGAGGTGTCGCGCGGCCTGGCCGACCGCTTTCCGTATCCGTACACGGACGCGGACGCGCGCACTTTCTTGCGCATGGCGATCGCGCGCCCGCGCGAGTTCTTCGCGGTGGAGGTGGGCGGCGCGCTGGCCGGCGGCTTCGGCATCCGCCCCGGCGAGGACGTGTACCGGCTCAACGCCACGCTGGGCTACTGGCTGGGCCGCGCCTGGTGGGGGCGCGGGCTGATGAGCGCCGCGCTGCGCGGCTATACCGAGTACGCGTTCCGCGCGTTCGGCTACCAGCGCCTGCAGGCGATGGTCAACGTCAACAACCCGGCATCGGCGCGCGTGCTGCAGAAGTGCGGCTACCTGCTGGAAGGCACGCTGCGCCGCGCGGCGTACAAGCGCGGCGCGCTGGTCGACGTGTGGATCTACGCGCGGCTGCGCGACGGGGCGGCGCCGTGAACCGGCGGCCGCCGCGCGGTGCGTCCGGCGGTCGCGACGCGGCGCGGCCGCGCCCGGCATCGCCGTCGCGCGCCCCCGCGCGCGTCGAGGAGCAGCGCCGGTTCGGCCTGAATTCCAGCCGCGCCGCGTTCGCGCACCGTCCGCAGGACCTGCGCAAGGTATGGCTCAGCGAGGTGCGCATCGCCGCGCTGAAGCCGGTGCTGGCGTGGTGCGTGAAGCATCGCCTCGGCTATCGCGTGGTCGACGACACCGAGCTGGCGCGCATCACCGGCACGCAGCACCACGAGGGCGTGTGCTTCGCCATGCGCGCGGCGCAGGCGCCGCGTCTCGCCGAGCTGCTGCGCGCGCTGCCGCCGGGGCCGGCGCTGGTCGCGCTGCTCGACGGCGTCGGCAACCCGCACAACCTCGGCGCGCTGCTGCGCAGCGGCGCGCACTTCGGGCTGGCCGCGGTGGTCGTGCCGGCGGCGTCGACGCTGACGCTCTCCGGCGCCGCCGCGCGCGTCGCCGAAGGCGGCGCGGAAGTGGTGCCGCTGCTGCGCGCGGGGCAAGATGAGGACGTCGTCGCCGCGCTGCGTGCGGCCGGCTTCGCGCTGGCGGCGACGGTGCCGCGCGACGGCGTGGCGCTGTTCGATGCCGCGCTGCCCGCGCGCACGGCGCTGGTGTTCGGCGCCGAGGAAACCGGCATCGGCGAGGCGCTGCTGGCCGCGGCCGACCTGCGCCTGACCATTCCCGGCACCGGCGCGGTGGAGAGCCTCAACATCGCCGCCAGTGCGGCGGTGTGCTTTGCCGAGTGGCGGCGGCGGCATCCCGTGCCGCCGCAAGGGCGACCCGCGTAGGGCGGAATCGCCGCGCAGCGGCGCTTCCGCCGGTTGCGTGCGCCCGCCGGCCGGCGGCGGCGGAAGCCGCTGCGCGGATTCCGGCCCGCGAAATCTCCGGTTCAGTCGCCGGCGCCGTCGTGGGCGAATGCGCCCGGGGCGGAGCCGAAGTCGCCCTTGGCCTGCGCGGCCATGTAGGCGAACGCGGCGTAGACGGCGACGTTCTGGTTGAGTTCGTCGCGGTCGATCTTGTCGAGCGTGTCGTTGCCGGTGTGGTGCCAGTCGAAGTAGCGGGTGCCGTCCTGGGTCAGCGACAGCGCGGCCATGCCCTTGGCGTGCATCTGCGAGAGATCCGAACCGCCGCCGCCCGGGCGCTGCGCGTCGTAGGCGACGCCGATCGGCGCCAGCACGTCCGCGATCTGCTGGATCGCGCCGCGCGCTTCCGGCTTGACGCTGGCGCTCATGCGCCAGACCTTGCCGGCGCCGAAATCGGACTCGCTGCCGAGCTGGTGCTTGCCGACCTGCTTGGCGTGCGCCTCGGCGTAGGCGCGGCCGCCGAACAGGCCCTGCTCCTCGTTGGCGAAGGCGATCACGCGGATGGTGCGGTCGGGACGCTGCGGCAGTTCGCCGATCAGGTGGCCGGCAGCCATGGCGATGGCGACGCCGGCGGCGTCGTCGATCGCACCGGTGCCCGGATCCCAGGAGTCGAGGTGGCCGCCGATCGCGACGACCTGCCCGGGGTGCCGGCGGCCGGTGATCTCGCCGATGACGTTGGCCGAGGTGTAGGTGCCGTCCATGCCGCAGTCGAGGTCGAGCTTCAGTTGGACCGGCTTGCCGCGCGCGGCCATGTGCTCGAGCAGGTCGGCGTCGGGCGCGGACAGCGCGGCGGCGGGAATGCGCGGGCCGTCGGCCTCCCACTGCGTCACGCCGGTGTGCGGCGTGCGGTTGGAGTCGGTGCCGGCCGAGCGCAGCAGGAACGCTGCGGCGCCCAGCTTCGCCGCCAGCGCGGGGCCGTGCGTGCGCACCGTCGAGCCCATGCCGTAGTCGTGGCCGTCCTGGTGCGGCTGCATGCGGAACCCGACGTAGACGATCTTGCCGCGCACGGCGTCGCCGGCAGCCTTCAGCGCGTCCAGCGTCGGGAACAGCATCACCTCGCCGGTGAGGCCGCCGGCCGGCGTGCCCGGCGAATAACCGAGTGCGGTCACCGCCAGCGGCTGCGGGAACGGCGCGACGATCGCCGCGTGCTCGCTGCGGCGCACCCACTTCGGGAAGGTCACCGGCTCGGTGTAGACCTTGTCGAAGCCGAGCGCCTTGAACTTGGCGATCGCCCATTCGCGCGCGCGCAGGTCGTTGTCGCTGCCGGCCAGGCGCGGGCCGACCTCGGTGGTCAGCGATTCGGTGACGTTCCAGGCGGTGTCGTCGTGCAGCGCGCGGTCGCGCAGCGCGGTCGCGGTGCTCACCGCGGCGTCGGGAATGCGCGTGGGCGCCGCGGCGGCAGCCGCGGCGGCGACGAAAGCGCAGACGAGCGCGAGCGAAGACGGAACCAGGCGCGACATGCGGCAACCTCCTCGGCAAAGCCGGGATTATGCCGTCGCCGCCGCCGGCGGCTCTGGGCCGGAGGTCACGCCCGGCGCGGGCCGGGCGCGCATCGTCAGCGCGGCTGCTTCAGCAGGTCGCGGATCTCGGTGAGCAGCTGCACGTCCGCGGGCGGCGCCGCCGGCGCGGCTTCCTGCTTCCTGGCCATGCGGTTCATCAGCTTGATCACCAGGAAGATCGCGAAGGCGATGATGACGAAGCTGATCACGGTGTTGACGAACGCGCCCCACTGGATCGCGACCTCGCCCTTGCCGTCGGCGCCGGCCGCCTTCAGCACGGTCTTGATGCTGGAGAAGTCGATGCCGCCGATCAGCAGGCCGATCGGCGGCATGATGATCTGCTCGACCAGCGACGAAACGATCTTGCCGAACGCGGCGCCGATCACGATGCCGGTCGCCATGTCGACGACGTTGCCGCGCATCGCGAACTGTCTGAACTCGCTCAACATGCCCATCGTGGTCCCTCCCCGGGTGCGTGCGACGAATCCCCCTTGCCGCGGTCCGGCTGCGGTCGCGGCGCGCCCACTTTAGCGCGGCCGCGCGGCGCTGGCGCAACGGCTCAGACGATGCGGCCTTCCAGCACGGCGACGCCGGCCAGCTCGGCGCGGAAGCGGTCGCCGCGCGCCAGCGCCGCGACGCCGGCGGGGGTGCCGGTGAAGATCAGGTCGCCGGCTTTCAGCTCGAACAGTTTCGACAGCTCGGCGACGATCTCGGGCACCGCGAACACCATGTCGGCGATGTCGGCGTCCTGCCGCACGCTACCGTTCACCTCGAGCGTGAGGCGCGCGCGCGCCGGATGGCCGATCTCCGTGGCGCGGCGCAGCGGCGACACCGGCGCGGAATGGTCGAACGCCTTGGCCACGTCCCACGGCAGGCTCCTGGCCTTGGCGACGGCCTGCAGGTCGCGGCGCGTCAGGTCGAGGCCGACGCCGTAGCCGAAGACGAGGTCCAGCGCGCGCCCGGCCGGCACGTCGCGACCGCCGGCGGCCAGCGCCACCACCATCTCGACCTCGTGGTGCAGGTCGGCGGTGGCGGACGGATAGGGCACGTCGGCGCCGTCGCCGACCACGCCGTCGGCCGGCTTGCAGAAGAACACCGGCGCGGCGCGATTGGCGACCTCGGCACCCATCTCGCGCGCGTGTTCGGCGTAGTTGCGGCCGATGCAGAACACGCGGCGCAGCGGAAAGCGCGCGCTGCTGCCGGCGATCGGCAGGCTGGGGGCGATGGGTGGAGCGAACACGTAGTCCATGGGCGTTCCGGCAGGCAACGGGGCAGCGGCAAGCTTAGCAGCGCGCCGGTGACAGCCGTCATCCGCGCGGCCTGACGGCAAGGGCTGGGCCGTCGCGCGCGCTTGCGGCAGGCTATGCCACACTGTCGGGACAGCAGCGGCCGAGGAAGGCGACGACGTGGACAACGGCGATCTGCTCAAGGAACTGCGCATCGACCGCACGCAGCGCGACGATGGCGCAGCGCACCGCGCGCGCTGGCCGTGGATCGCCGCGGCCGCGGCGCTGGCGCTGGTCGCCGCGGTCGGCGCCGCGCTGCTGCTGCGTGGCCGCGCCGTCGCGGTGGACGCGGTCACCGCGGTCGCGCCCGCGTCCGGTGCCGGCGCGGCGGCGGTGCTCGACGCCACCGGCTACGTCACCGCGCGCCGCCAGGCCACGGTGTCCGCGCAGATCACCGGCACGCTCACCGAGGTGCTGATCGAGGAAGGCGACCGCGTCAAGGCCGGGCAGGTGCTGGCGCGCCTCGACGACACCGCGCAGCGCGCCAACCTCGCCACCGCCGAGGCCGGCCTCGCCGCGGCGCAGGCGCTGCTCGGCCAGTACCAGGCGCAGCTCGCGCAGGCGCGTCGCGATCTCGTGCGCCAGCAGGACCTGATCGGGCGCAAGCTCACCTCGCAGCAGGCGCTGGAGAACGCGCGCACGCAGGTGGAGACGCTCACCGCGCAGCTCGCCGCGCAGCGCGGGCAGATCGAGCTGGCGCGTGCGCAGGTGCGCGGCGCGCAGGTGCAGCTCGACTACACCGTGGTGCGCGCGCCGTTCGCCGGCGTCGTCACCGACAAGGCCGCGCAGGTCGGCGAGATCGTCTCGCCGCTATCGGCCGGCGGCGGCTTCACCCGCACCGGCGTCGGCACCATCGTCGACATGGATTCGCTGGAGATCGAGGTGGACGTCAACGAGGCCTACATCGGCCGCGTCAAGGCCGGCCAGCCGGTGGCCGCCGTGCTGGACGCCTATCCCGACTGGAAGATCCCGGCTGAGGTGATCGCGATCATCCCCGCCGCCGACCGCAGCAAGGCCACGGTCAAGGTGCGCATCGCGCTGAAGGCGAAGGATCCGCGCATCGTGCCGGACATGGGCGTGAAGGTGTCGTTCCTGGAGGAGCCGTCCGCGCGCGGCGCGACCGCGCAGGCGCCGGCCGGCGTGCTGGTGCCGGCCTCCGCGCTGGTGCAGCGCGACGGCCGCGACGTGGTGTTCGTGATCGACGGCGAGCGCGCGCGCCGGCGCGCGGTCACGCCGGGCCAGGCATTCGCCGACATGCGCCAGATCACCGGCGGCCTGGATGTGGGCGAGAGGGTCGTGCGCGCGCCGCCGGCGGAGCTGGCCGACGGCGCGCGCATCGCGGTGCCGCCGCGGCCTTAGGGCGGGCCTCCGCCCGCCCCCGCAGCCGGCGGGCACGCAGACGTATCGGCATCGACGGCGGGTCGGGACCCGCCCTACGCAAAGAGGCAAGGCGATGACTACGCTGGTCGAGATCCGCGACGTCAGCAAGGTGTACGAACGCGGCAAGCAGAAGGTCGAGGTGCTGCACCACGTCAACCTGGACATCGCGCAGGGCGACTTCCTCGCGCTGATGGGGCCGTCCGGTTCGGGCAAGACCACGCTGCTCAACCTGATCGGCGGGCTGGACTCGCCGAGCGGCGGCAGCATCGCCGTGGCCGGCCAGCGCATCGATCGCATGGGCGGTGGCGACCTGGCCAGGTGGCGCGCGTCCAACGTCGGCTTCGTGTTCCAGTTCTACAACCTGATGCCGACGCTGAGCGCGCAGCGCAACGTCGAGCTGCCGCTGCTGCTGACCCGGCTCGGCGCCGCGCAGCGCAGGCGCAACGCCGGCATCGCGCTGAAGCTGGTCGGCCTCGAGGATCGCGCGACGCACAAGCCGGGCGAGCTGTCCGGCGGCCAGCAGCAGCGCGTGTCGATCGCGCGCGCGATCGTGTCCGATCCGGTGCTGCTGATCTGCGACGAGCCGACCGGCGACCTCGACCGCCAGTCCGCCGAGGAGATCCTGACCCTGCTGCAGCGGCTCAACCGCGAGCACGGCAAGACCATCGTCATGGTCACCCACGATCCCAAGGCGGCCGAGTATGCCGGCCATACGCTGCACCTCGACAAGGGCACGCTGGTCGAGCAGTCCGCGCATGCGTGACGCCTCGAACGGCATCGCGCGCGGTCCGCGCGGGCGCGGCAGGCGCGCCGGGCGGCGGCGCGCCGCGGAGCGTCGCCGCGTGCGACGGAACCTGCGGAGGACGGAGCGATGAAATACTTCCACCTGGTCTGGGCGGCGCTGTTCCGGCGCAAGACCCGCACCGTGTTCACCCTGTTCTCGGTGCTGGCGGCGTTCCTGCTGTTCGGGCTGCTGGATTCCGTGCGCACGGCGTTCGCCGAGGCCGGCAGCAGCGTGGCCGGCGTCGACCGCATGGTCACCATCTCCAAGATCAGCTTCACCGTGCAGTTGCCGAAGAGCCTGCTGCCGCGCATCCAGGCGGTGCCGGGGGTGAAGGAGGTCGCCTACGCCAACTGGTTCGGCGGGATCTATCAGGATCCGAAGAACTTCTTCGCGAACGAGGCGGTCAGCGAGAACTTCTTCGACGTGTTCGCCGAGTTCGAGATGCCGCCGCAGCAGCGCGAGGCGTTCCGCAACACGCGCACCGGCGCGGTCGTCGGCGCCGAGCTGGCGAAGAAGTTCGGCTGGAAGATCGGCGACAAGATCCCGCTGCAGGCGACCATCTTTCCGCAGAAGGACGGCAGCAACACCTGGACCTTCGACCTGGTCGGCATCTATCGCGCGTCGGATCCGAAGCAGAAGAGCCAGGAGAACGCCCTGTTCTTCAACTGGAACTACTTCGACGAGGCGCGCAGGTTCGGGCGCGGCAATGTCGGCTGGTACATCGAGAAGCTGGCCGACCGCGACCAGGCCGACCGCGTGGCCGCGGCGATCGACGCGCTTTCGGCGAATTCCGACCACGAGACCAAGACGCAGAGCGAGCAGGCGTTCCAGGTCGCCTTCGTCAAGCAGTTCGCCGACATCGGCCTGATCGTCGGCGCGATCATGGGCGCGGTGTTCTTCACCCTGATCCTGCTCACCGGCAACACCATGGCGCAGGCGGTGCGCGAGCGCATTCCCGAACTCGCCGTGCTGAAGACCATCGGCTTTTCCAACCGCAGCGTGCTCGGGCTGGTGCTGGCCGAATCGGTGCTGCTGATCCTGCTCGGCGGGCTGCTCGGGCTGGCGATCGCCGCGGTGGTCGTCGGCGCTCTGAAGGCGGCGCTCGGCAGCACCATCCCGATGGCGTCGGTGGGCGCGACGATCTGGCTGCGCGGCGTGCTGCTGATGGTCGCGATCGGCGTGGTGGTCGGCGCGCTGCCGGCGCTGCGCGGCATGCGGTTGCGCATCGTCGATGCGCTGGCCGGCCGTTGAGGAGGACGACGATGCGATTCCTGACCGGATTGGCGATGCTGGCGGCGGCGGTGTTCGGCGTGGCCGCGCTGGCGCTGATGCCGTGGTGGGCGCTGCTGGCGCTGGCGCTGGCGTTCGTCGCCTGGATGGTGTTCTCGCGGCGCGGCAGCCAGGCGTGGTCGGTGACCTGGGTGGGCCTGTCCACGTTGCCGCAGCGGCTCGGCTCCTCGTCGGTGGTGGTGGTCGGCATCGCCGGCGTGGTCGGCGTGCTGGTCGCGCTGCTGGCGATGGGCGAAGGCTTCCAGGCGACGCTGAAGCAGACCGGCAGCGACGACACCGCGATCGTGATGCGCGCCGGCGCGCAGGCCGAGCTGAACTCGGTGCTCGATCACGACAGCGCGACGCTGATCGCCCAGGCGCCCGGCGTGCTGAAGGACAAGGACGGCCGGCCGATCGCGTCGCCGGAGCTGGTCGTGGTGGCCTCGCTGCCGAAGAAGAGCAGCGGCCTCGACGCCAACGTCGAGATCCGCGGCGTCGGCCCCGGCGCGTGGGCGCTGCGCCCGCAGGTGAAGATCGTCGCGGGGCGCGCGTTCAACCGCGGGTTGCGCGAGATGATCGCCGGCAAGGGCGCGCGCGAGCAGTTCGCCGGCCTCGACATCGGCTCCACGCTGCGGCTGAACAACCAGACCTGGACGGTGGTCGGCGCGTTCGACTCCGGCGACGCGCACGACTCCGAGCTGTGGGCGGATGCCGACGTGGTCGCCGCCACCTACCGGCGCGGCAGCAGCGTGACCTCGGTGACCGCGCGCCTGACCGGCGCCGGCGCTTTCGACGCGTTCAAGGCGGCGCTCGCCAGCGATCCGCGCCTGAAGGTGGACGCGCAGACCACGCGCGCCTACTACACCGCGCAGTCGGCCGGCCTGGCCAAGCTGATCCGCATCCTCGGCACCACGGTCGGCGCGATCATGGCGATCGGCGCGATCTTCGGCGCGCTGAACACCATGTACGCGGCGGTGAGCGCGCGTGCGCGCGAGATCGCGACGCTGCGCGCGATCGGCTTCCGCGGCCTGCCGGTGGTGGTGTCGGTGCTGCTGGAGACGATGCTGCTGGCGCTCGCCGGCGGCGTGCTCGGCGCCGCGATCGCCTGGCTGATCTTCGACAACTACACGGTGTCGACGCTCGGCGCCAATTTCAGCCAGGTGGTGTTCGGCTTCAAGGTTTCGCCGGCGCTGCTGTGGAACGGCCTGAAGTGGGCGCTGGCGATGGGCTTCGTCGGCGGCCTGTTCCCGGCGCTGCGCGCCGCGCGCCTGCCGGTGTCGGCGGCGCTGCGCGAACTGTGACGGGCGGGAGGGCGCGCGGCCCGGCCGCCCGCGCTCAGCGCTTCGTCTTGGCCAGCGTGATGATGGCCACGCCGGCCAGGATCACCGCCATGCCGGCGAGGTCGAGCGTGCCGACGCGCTCGCCGAGCAGCAGCACGCCGAACAGCACCGCCACCGGCGGGTTGACGTAGGCGTAGCTGGTGGCCAGCGCCGGGCGCGCCGTGCGCAGCACGTACAGGTAGGCGCTGAAGCCGATGAACGAGCCGGCTACGATCAGGTAGGCCAGCGCCAGCGTTGCGTTCAGGCTCGGATGCGCGGGCAGGCGCTCGCCGGCCAGCAGCGCCATCAGCGTCAGCGCCACGCTGCCGCAGAGCATCTGTGCGGCGACGTTCATCGGGCCCGGCGGCATGTCCTGGCGGCGGCTCCACATCGAGCCGAACGCCCACGCGATCGCCGCCAGCGTCAAGGCGGCGGCGCCCAGCGGCGAGCCCTTCAGGCCGGCGCCGAAATTCAGCACCACCACGCCGAGGAAGCCGATCGCCAGGCCGACCGTCTCGCGGCGGTGCGGCCACTCGCCGTACAGGCCGGCGAACAGCGCCGCGAACAGCGGCACGCTGGCCACCGCGACGGCGGCGATGCCGGACGACACGCTCTGCTCGCCGAAGCACACCAGGCCGTTGCCGAAGCCGAGCAGCAGCGTGCCGGTGATCGCCGCGTTGCGCCACTGCAGCGCGCTCGGCGCCGGCGCGCCGCGCAGGCGCAGCAGCGCGTACAGCAGCGCGCCGGCGATGCCGAAGCGCAGCGCGGCCATCGCGAACGGCGGATAGCTGCCGAGGCCGACGCGGATCGCCAGATAGGTCGAGCCCCACACCACGTACAGCGCCAGCAGCGCCAGCGGCACCAGCACGCGCGGGTTCGACAACGGGCTCGACGCCGCGGAAGCGGCCGGCAGGGTGGTGGAGTCGGTCATGGGCAGGGGAGAGGAGGGGCATCCGCACTCGGATGCGGAGGTCATTTTAGCGTGGAATGGGGCACGCCCATGCCCGGCGCGTGGCGAAACGATTTCCAGCCAGCCTTGAACCGGCCTCAAGGTGCCCGCGGCGCGGCGGCAGCGCGCGCATCGCGTCCGCCTTCCGCCTGCAGCAGTTTGCGCTTGCGCGCCACGCCCCAGCGCCAGCCGCCGAGGCTGCCGTCCTCGCGCACGACGCGATGGCAGGGCACGATCAGCGCGAGGCGGTTGGCGCCGCAGGCGCGGCCGACCGCGCGCGCCGCGCGCGGCGCGCCGATCGCCGCGGCGACTTCGGCGTAGCTGCGCGTCTCGCCGGCGGGAATGCGCGTCAGTGCGTCCCACACGCGCCACTGGAACGCGGTGGCGACGACGTCCAATGGCGGCAGCGCCGGCGCCTCGGCGTCGCTCCAGCCGAGTTCGCGCCCGACCCGCGCGATCGTCGCGGCCAGCCACTCGTCGCGGCCGGCGTCGACGCGCTCGAGCCGCGCGCGCGGGAACTCCGCCTGCAGCGCCGCGACCAGCGCGCGGTCGTTCGCGCCCAGGGTCACCGCGCAGATGCCGCGCGCGGTGGCGGCGACCAGCAGGCGGCCCAGCGGCGTCGCCAGCGTGGTGTAGCGCACCGCCTCGCCCTCGCCGCCGCGGCGGTAGCGCGCCGGCGTCATGCCGAGCAGCCGGCCGGTGTGTTCGTAGACGCGACTGCCGGAGCCGAAGCCGGCGTCGTACACCGCATCGGTGACGCGCGCGCCGCGCTTCAGCGCGCTCTTGAACTCGCCGAAGCGGCGCGCGCGGGCGTATTCCGCCGGCGATACGCCGTAGCGGCGGCGGAAGGCGCGCTGCAGATGGCTGGCGGAGAGGCCGACGGCGGCGGCCAGTCGCGGCAGGCTGGGCGCGTCCGCGGCCTGCTCGAGCAGGCGGCGCGCGCGCTCGAGTGCGGCATCGGTGCGGGGAGCGGGGCGGGCGTTCATGGCGGCATCCTCATGCGGTGCCGCGATGCTAGGGCGCGCGTCGCGCGCCCACCATCCGGATCTTGCGCTCAGCGGCGGCGCTGCGGGTCGCGCACCACCACGAACTCGCCTTCGATGACGTCGCCGCGCGCGCCGGCCTGAGCCTGCGCCTGCGGGCGCATCGGCGCCTGCGGGCGGGAGGTCAGCTGGCGCGCCAGGAACGCGACCGCGCCGACCGCGAGGAAGGCCAGCACGGCGAGCAGGCCGAACGCCAGCAGCGCGCCCAGGATCACCGCGCCGAGCACGGCGAACAGCGCGCGCGCCAGCGGATGGCGGGGGCGACGCAGCGGCGGCAGGACGAAGCGCATGAGGGCAAGCCTCCGTGTGGCAGAATCGAACGCCGACAATGGGGCCTTTTTCATACCGGAGCAAGTGCCGATGGTCGAAACCACGACCGCGGGCCGGCTGTGCCGCCTCGACGACATCCCCGACGGCGGCGCCACCGCGGTCGAGGTCGATTCGCCCAGCGGCGGCTTCAGCCTGATCCTGCTGCGCGACGGCGAGGCCGTGCGCGCGTTCCACAACGAGTGCCCGCACGCCGGGCGCCGCCTCGACTGGGCGCCGGGCAAGTTCCTGCTCAAGGACCGCGTGCTGGTGTGCGCCGCGCACGGCGCCAGCTTCGACGCCGGCAGCGGCGCCTGCCTCGGCGGCCCCTGCCGCGGCGCGTGCCTGGCCGGGTTGCCGGTGCGGGTCGAGGACGGCGAGGTCAAGCTGCGCTGAGCATTCCGCCGGCGCTGCGATTCGCGCAGGGCGCAAGCGTCACGCGGCGGCGACTGCACCGGGTCCGTGCATCCGCGGCGTGGCGCGCGGCGGGGTCCGCCGTGCGGATTCCACCCCGCGGGCTCAATGCCGCCAGTGGAACAGCAGGTTCACCGCGACCAGCATCGTCGCCAGCAGCAGCAGGGTCAGCGGAATGCCGACGCGCGCGAAGTCCTTGGTGCGGTAGCCGCCCGGGCCGGCGACGATCAGCAGCACCGGGCTGGCGCTCGGGATCAGGAAGGTGTTGGACGCCGAGATCGCCACCACCATCGCGTACAGCGCCGGGTTGCCGCCGGAGGCGAGCGCGATGTTGATCGCCATCGGCACCATCATCACGGTCGCGCCGACGTTCGACATCACCTGCGAGAACAGCAGGGTCAGCAGCGCGACGCTGGCCTGCAGCGTCCACTGCGGCATGTCGCCGAGGTAGCGCATGATCTCCTGCGCCAGCCAGGCGGCGGCGCCGGTGGAGTCCATCGACCAGCCCAGCGGGATCAGGCAGGCGGTGATGAACACGGTCTTCCAGTTGATCGCGCGGTAGGCCTCGTCCATGGTCAGCACGCCGGTCAGCAGCATGCCGACCGCGCCGGTCATCAGCGCCACCGCCAGCTTGATGCCGGAGAACAGGCCGAGCCCGAGCGCCAGCGCGAAGAACGCCACCGCGTGCCACAGCTTGGCCGGGCGCTGCTCTTCCTGCGGGATGTCGGTGACCACCACGAAGTCGCGCTCCTCGGCGGCCATCGCCAGGTCGCGCCAGAAGCCGTGCAGCACCAGGGTGTCGCCGGCGCGCAGCGAGATCTTGCGCAGGTCCTCGCGGAACACCTGGTCGCCGCGGTGCACCGCCAGCACCGAGATGCCGTAGCGCTTGCGCAGGCGCAGCTCGCCGATCGGCTGCTTGACGAAGTGCGAGCTGGGCGGCACCACCGCCTCGGAGATGCCCGCGCGCGACGGGTTGAACATGTCGCCGAGCGCGCGCAGTCGCGTCGACATCCGGCAGAGCTGGTTCTGCGCGAACTCGCCGACCTGCTCGCGCGCGCCCAGCACGCCGAGCACGGTGCCGACCCAGATCATCTGGTCGGACGGCGGCGCCAGCCGCGATTCGTTGCCGTTCTTGATCGCCAGGATCAGCGGCGCGCCCTGCAGTTGCTCGGCCTCGCCGATGCTCATGCCGACCAGCGGGCTCTCCGCGGTGACGATCAGCTCCAGCACTTCGCCGGCGATGCCGTAGGTTTCGGCGAAGTAGCTCTCGGTGCGGCCGGGCGTGACCTTCTGCTTGTCGTCGTCGGACGGCAGCAGGCGCGGGCCGACGGTGGCGAAGAACGCCAGGCCCGCCAGCAGCAGGGTGACGCCGACCGGCGTGATCGCGAACAGGCTGAAGGTCTCGATGGTCTGCGCGCCGGGCGGCAGGTTGCGGTTGGCGCTGACGATCAGGTCGTTCAGCAGGATCAGCGGCGAGTTCGAGATCAGCGTGGTGTTGGTGCCGGCCAGGATCATGCACGCCATCGGCAGCAGCAGCCGCTTCAACGGCACGCCGGTGCGCGCGCTGACGCGGCTGACCACCGGCAGGAACAGCGCCGACAGTGCCTGGCTCTGGATGATCGACGACAGGCCGCCGACGATCGCGTTGATCAGCAGCCCGAGCCGCGTCTCGACGCCGCCGGCCAGGCGCAGGATCAGCCCGGCGGTCCTGGACAGCACGCCGGTGCGGTCCAGCCCCGCGCCCATGATCATGATCGCGATCAGCGAGATCACCGCGTTGCCGGCAAAGCCTTCGAACAACTGCTCGGCCGGCATCAGCTGGGTGATGCCGATCGCCACGATCACCAGCAGCGCGACGACGTCCGCGCGGATCCACTCCAGCACCAGCATCAGCACGGTGAACGCCACCAGCCCGAGCACGAGCATCATGTCGGTGGTGAGAGTCAGGCCGGCGGCGTCCATCGGGGCTGTCGTTGTTGTTCCGGCCGGCGCTCAGCGGCGCCCAGGTGCGTTCATGGGGTGCCTCGGGATGCGTGCCGACGGATGCGCGGGAGACGCGCCTCCGTCTCGGGCGTTCCTTGCCGCGCGGCGGATTCGCGTCCTTCAGCCGAAGGAATCGCGCGCAGGCGGCGTTTCGCCGCCGCCTTGTTCAGACCTTTCATAGAGGAGATCCCACACGCCGTGTCCCAGCCGCACGCCGCGGCGCTCGAAGTGAGTCTCGATGCGCCATGCGGGCCGCTCGGCGTAACGGCCCGTCCCCAGGCGATTGCGCCAGCCCGGTGCCGTTTCCAGCACCTCCTGCATGTGCGCGGCATAGTCGGCCCAGTCGGTCGCCAAATGCAAGAGCCCGCCGGGCGCCACGCGCGAGGCCAGCAGGGCGACGAAGCCGGGCTGGATCAGGCGGCGCTTGTGGTGGCGCTTCTTCGGCCACGGATCGGGGAACCAGATGCGCACCTCGGCCAGCGCCCGGGGCGCGATCTCGTGCTCGAGCACCTCGACCGCGTCGTGCTTGTAGATGCGCACGTTGTCGCTGCCCTGCGCGGCCAGCGTGTTCATCAGCCGGCCGACGCCGGGGCCGTGCACCTCGATGCCGATGAAGTCGCGCGCGGGGTCGTGCGCGGCCGCCCAGGCCAGCGCCTCGCCGTTGCCGAAGCCGATTTCCAGCACGCGCGGCGCATGGCGGCCGAACACGGCGTCGAAATCGCGCGGCGCGCCGGCGTAGTCGAGGCCGTAGCGCGCCCAGTGCGCGTCGAACGCGCGCTGCTGCGCCGGGGTGATGCGGCCCTCGCGCAGCACGAAGCTGCGGATGCGGCGCGCGTGGATTTCGGGGCTATCCATGCGGTTGGCGATGCCTGCTTTTCATGAGAAGCGCGGCCGGGGATGGCCGCTGCTTGATTCCCGTGATCAGGGACGATCGCACTGGATGGTCCCTTCGCTCGGGCTGGATGCGGAGGCGTGGCGCTTGCGCGGGATGCGCCCGGCGCGGAACGCGGCGCGGCCGGCTTCGACGGCCAGCTTCATCGCGTGCGCCATCAGCACAGGATCCCGCGCGCCGGCGATCGCGGTGTTCATCAGCACGCCGTCGCAGCCCAGCTCCATGGCGATGGAGGCGTCGGAGGCGGTGCCGACGCCGGCGTCGACCAGCACCGGCACCTTGGCGTTCTCGACGATCTCCAGCAGGTTGTAGCGGTTCTGGATGCCGAGCCCGGAGCCGATCGGCGCGGCCAGCGGCATCACCGCGACGCAGCCGATCTCCTCCAGCCGCTTGGCCAGGATCGGATCGTCGGAGGTGTAGACCATCACCTGGAAGTCGTCGGCGACGAGCTGCTCGGCGGCCTTCAGCGTCTGCACCACGTCCGGGAACAGCGTCTTCGGATCGCCCAGCACCTCCAGCTTGACCAGGCGATGGCCGTCCAGCAGCTCGCGCGCCAGCCGGCAGGTGCGCACCGCGTCCTCGGCGGTGTAGCAGCCGGCGGTGTTGGGCAGGATCGTGTAGTGCGCGGGCGGCAGCACGTCGAGCAGGTTCGGCTGATCCGGATCCTGGCCGATGTTGGTGCGGCGGATCGCCACCGTGACGATCTCCGCGCCGGCGGCCTCGGTGGCGCGGCGGGTTTCATCCAGATCGCGGTACTTGCCGGTGCCGGTGAGCAGGCGCGAGCGGTAGGGGCGCCCGGCGACGATCAGCGGGTCGTCGGTGAGCGGCAGGATCTGGGCGTGCACGGGGACTCCGGAGCGATGCGTGTCGTCGGCTCGGACCCGCTGCTGCGGATGCTGGAGCCGGCCGACGGGTGCCTTCATTCCCGCGCGGGCGGGAATGCCTGTTGCGGTGTCCTGCGCGGCATCGGCGTTCGCGCGCCGCGGCGATAGCCGGCGTGCATCGCCATCCCGCGGCGGCGCGTGCTCAACCGCCGCCGATGGCGTGGACGATCTCGACGCGGTCGTTCTCGGCCAGCACGTACTTGGTGTGCAGGCTGCGCGGAACGATCTCGCGGTTGACCTCCACCGCCACGCGGCGGCTGCCGTAGCCCGCCTCCTCCAGCAGGAGGGCGACGGTGGTGCCGTCCGCGCACTCGCGCACGCTGCCGTTGAGCAGGATCTGCATGCCGCGATTGTAGCCGCTGGCGGCCGCGCCGGCAGCGGCGCGGCGCGCCAGCGTCAGCGCGGGTTGCCGCGGTCGCGGCGGTCGCCGCCATGGTCCTCGTCGCGCGTGCGTTTGCCGTGCGGCTGCGCCGGCGGCGCGTCGCGCGGCTGCGGCGCGGCTGTGGGCGCGCGCGGGGCAGGCTGCGGCGGCGCCTCGTAGCGCTGCGGCTGGCGGAACGTCTCGGCGCGCGGCGCCTGCGGCGGCGGCGCGCGCACCGGCGATGGCGCCTCGACGACGCTGCGCGGTTCGCGGAACGTGTCCGCGCGCGGCGCGGCGGTTCGCGGCGGTTCGCGCCACGCCTCGCTGCGCGGCGGCGTCGGCGCATCGCGCATGACCTCGCGCGGCGCGCGGTAGGCGCGCGGCATGTCCGCGCCGTCGCCGGCCGCATCGCGCGCCATCGGCGCGTCGTCGCGGCGCAGCGGCGGCCGCGACATCGCCTGCTCGCGCAGCGTGTTCGCGCGCTCCGCGCCGCGATCGTCCTGCGCACTCGGCGGGCTGTCCGGCAGGCGGCGCTGCGCCGGCAGGCCGCCGCCGGCCGCGCGCGGCGCGTAGCGCGCCGACGGCAGCTCGCCCTGCCGCTGCGCGTTGTCGCCGTCCGCGCGCGCGTCGCGCGGCGCCGGCGTCCGCACCGGCCCGCGGATCGCTACCGGCGCGCGCGTGTCGCGCAGGTCGTCGCGGCCGCGCTGCGCCGGCGCGTCCGGGCGCGCCAGCACCACGCGCGATGCGTCCGGCGTCGCGCTGCGCGGCGCCTGCACGCGCATCTGCCGCAACTGCGCGCGGTCCAGCGGTGCGCCGCCGTTGCGCTCGATCGCGGCGCGGCGCTCGGCGAACGCCGGCGCCGGCGGCGGCGGCGCTTCGCGCGCCACCACCGGGCGCTGGAACACGTTGCGCGGCGGCAGGCTGCCGCCGCTGACGCGGCCGCGCACGCC
>NZ_JBDKSX010000127.1:0-13771 GCF_039680435.1 Mizugakiibacter sp.
TTGTTCGGCATGATCGAGCTGCCGGTGGTGTACTGCGGCGGCAGCGCGACGAAGCCGAATTCGGCGGTGGTGAACAGCGACAGGTCCCAAGCCAGCCGACGCAGGTCGAGCAGCGCCGCGCCCAGCGCATCCAGCGCGGCGATCTCGAACTTGCCGCGCGAGAGCTGCGCGTAGACCGGCGACACCTGCATGCGCGCGAAGCCGAGCGCGCGCGTGGTGTGCGCGCGGTCCAGCGGCAGGTTGACGCCGTAGCCGGCGGCGGTGCCGAGCGGATTGGCGTCGATCCAGTCGCGCGTCTGGCGCGCGCGCGCGGCGTCGTCGATGAACGCTTCGGCGAAACCGGCGAACCACATCGCGGTGGACGACACCACCGCGCGCTGCAGATGCGTGTAGCCGGGCAGCGGCAGCGATTCGGCCGCGGCGCGCTGCAGACAGACCTGCGCGATCGCGCGGCAGTGCGTCTCCGCCGCCGCCAGGCGCTCCTTCAGCCACAGCCGCGTCGCCACCAGGATCTGGTCGTTGCGGCTGCGCCCGGTGTGCACGCGGCGACCGGCGTCGCCGAGGCGCTCGGTCAGGCGCGCCTCGATCGCCGAGTGGCCATCCTCGTAACGCGCGTCCAGCACGAAGCGGCCGCCGCGGAAATCCTCGGCCAGCGCGTCCAGCTCGCGCTGCAGCGCCGCGGCCTCCCCGGCCGCGATCACGCCGATGTTGGCGAGGCCTTCGACGTGCGCCTTGCTGGCGGCGATGTCGTGCAGGAAGAACTCGCGATCCAGCAGCACGTCGTCGCCGGCGAGGAAGCGCATGATGCGCGCATCGACCTGCGTATCCGCTTTCTTCCACAGCACGTCGCTCATGGCGTCGACTCCGCTTCGGCAGGCGCGGGGATGCCTTCCATTTCCGGCAACCCGAGCGCGCGGTTGAGATTCTGCATCGCCTGCGTCGCCGCGCCCTTGAGCAGGTTGTCCAGCGTCGCGACGACGACCACGCGCTTGCCGCCGGGCGCGACGGCAAAGCCGCCGACCTCGGCGTAGTGCCTGCCGGCGATGCGGCTGACCCAGGGCGCGTCGCCGACGACGCGCACCAGCGGCTCGTCGGCGTAGCGCTCGCGGTAGCGCGCCTCGATCGCCCCCGCGCCCATCGGCTGCCGCAACCACAGGTTGGCCGTCAGCGTGATGCCGCGGAAGTGCGGCGCCACGTGCGGCATGAACTCGACCGGCAACCCGAGCCGATGCGCGGCCTCGCGCTCGTGCACGTGGCCGACCAACTGGTACGGCATCAGGTTGTCGCGCAGCTTGTCCGGGTCGTTCTTGTCGGACGGCGCGGTGCCGGCGCCGGAATAGCCGGACACGCCGAAGCAGGCCGGCGGCGCCGCCAGCTCGTCCGCGAGCGGCGCGATGGCGAGCTGCATCGCGGTCGCGTAGCAGCCCGGGTTGCTGATGCGCGTCTCGCCGCGGTACGTCGACCGCGTCAGCTCGGGCAGGCCGTAGTACCAGCCGCCGTCGAAACGGTGATCCGCCGACAGGTCGACGATCACCGTGGCCGGCGCGTGCGCATCCAGCGCCGCGACGAACGCCGCCGAGGCGCCGTTCGGCAGCGCCAGCACGACCGCGTCGGCGCCCTTGGCCGCGACCGCCGCCGCGTCGAGGTTCTCGTAGCGTAGTTCGCCGGCGCAACCGTCGACGTGGTCGGCGACGCGCTGTCCGTCCAGCTCGCGCGACGACACGAACGCCAGGTCGAGATGCGGATGCGCGGTGATAAGCCGGATCAGCTCCGCGCCGGTGTGGCCGCGCGCTCCCACGATGCCGATCTTGCGAACGTTCCGAGTACTCATGTCTTCATAGCTCAATGATGGGCCACAATGGCGACTAGGTTCGGCATCCATGCCTCACCAAGTCGCCCCGACCTTCGCTCCTGCTCCGGGCGCTCGCCGGCGCGCGATGCGCTTCAACGCATCGCGCGTCGTTCCGGCTCGCCCGCGCGCTCCCACGATGCCTACGGTCTTCTTGCTCATCGGTTCGTCCATCATCGCTCAGCCGATCAGCGTCGCCGGCCGCGTCGCGCAGTGCGCCACGCAGCGGGCAATCGCGTCGAAGCCGTCCAGCCCGTACCAGAACACCTTCCAGCGCTCCTGCTTGCAGCAGCCGTCGGACTCGGCGTAATAGAAGTGGTTGATCACGTTGCCGTGGCGCGAGCGCCAGAACAGCCGCGGGTTCTCCGCGCGCATCACCTGCCAGACCGCGCGCCCCAGGCCCTCGCCCTGCGCCTCGTCCAGCACCGCGAACTTGTCGAGGTAGGCATCGCCGCCCTCGTCGGTCAGGATCATCGCCGCACGGTAGTTCTCGCTGACGTAGACGCGGAACGCCCGCGTGCGCTCGAAATAGTCGGGCACGACGCGGCGGCCGAAGCTCGACTCGATCAGCGCGCGCAGGCGCTCGCGGTCGATGCCGTCCCAGCCGTCGAAGCGCAGCACCCGCTCGCCGCGCCGCACCAGCGTGCCCGAGCCGCGGTGGGTGAACAGCTCCTTGGCCAGCTCCGCCGGGCGCGTGATCGACACCGACGACGCCGGCGGCAGGTCGTCCAGCAGCCGCTTGATCTGTTCGATCTTCAGGCGCATGCCGCCGTCGAGCCACGGTTGCGCCATCAGGTCGTCGTACTCGGTGCTGAGGTTGATCGAGTCGATCACCTTGCCCTGTCCGTCCAGCAGCCCGCCGGTGCCGGTGAGGAAGATGATCTTGTACGGCTGCAGCGCGCGCACCAGCGCGTTGGCGGCGAAATCGGCGTTGACGTTGACGATCTGCCCTTCGGGGGTTTCCCCCAGCGAGGCGATCACCGGGATCGAGCCGACGCGCAGGCTGGCCTCGATCGGCGCCAGGTCCACGCGAACCACTTCGCCGACCATGCCGAGGCGATCGCGGTCGACATACGCCGCTTCGAACACGCCGGACTGGATCGAGGTCGCGCGCACGTCGACCTCCTGCAGCGCCTCCACCAGCTTCATGTTCTGCGCCTGCAGCACGCGGCGCACGATCGCCAGCGCCTGCGGCGAGGTCACGCGCAGTCCGCCGATGGTCCGCTTCTCGATGCCGGCGGCGGCCAGCTCGGCGTCGAGCTGCGGGCCGGCGCCGTGCAGCACGATCGGCGTCAGGCCGACCTGCTGCAGGAAGGCCAGCGACGAGGTCAGCGCGTCGAGATCGTCGCGCAGCACCGCGCCGCCGACCTTGACCACGGCGAAGCGCTTGGCGTCGAGCTGCGAAAAACGCTTGAGGTATTGCTGGATTTCCTTCGCGCTGCCCATGCTGGAGAGCAGGCGCACGATGGTCTGGCGCAGTTGCTTGTGCGCGTCCACGTCAGGCGAGCCTCTTGTCGATGATGCGATGCACGCTGGCGGCATAGGCCGCCAACTGGTCCAGCGCGACCCATTCGTCGGCGCTGTGCGCCTGCGCGATGTCGCCGGGGCCGTACACCAGCGCGGTATGGCCGGCGGCGGAGAACAGCGCGGCCTCGGTCCAGAAGTCGACCGCGTTGCCGATCGGCAGGTCCAGCGCGTCGGCCAGGTCGCGCGCGGCGAGGCGGCGCGCCTCGGCGCCGGCGATGTCGCCGGCCGGCAGCGGCGGGCCGCGGAAGGTTTCCTCGAACACCGCCGGCGCGGGTTCGGCGCAGGCGCGGAAGCGCGCCAGCAGCGCGTCGGTGTCCATCGACGGCAGCGGACGGAAGCCGAAGCGCGCTTCGGCCTCGGGCGCGATCACGTTGGCCTTGATGCCGCCCTCGATGCGGCCGATGTTGAAGCGCAATCCGGTCAGCCCGCCGAAGCGCTGGTGCGCTTCGGCGCCGACCACGTCCAGCGCGTTTGCGCCCCAGCGCACCGCCTGATGCAGCGCGCTGTCGGCGATGTCCTGCTCGCCGGAGGCATGGCCGGCGCGCCCGGCGAAGCGCATGCGCACCGAGCTGATGCCGCGGTGCGCCAGCACCGCCTCGGCGCGAGTCGGCTCGGCCACCACGACGCCGGCGAATGCGCGACGCCCGTGCAGGAACGCCGGGACGCAGCGCGCGTCGTTGGCCTCTTCGTCGGTGGAAAACAGGAACGCGCAGGCGCCGTCGGTACGCGCGGCAGCGGCCAGCAGCGCGGCGGCGGCACCCTTGATGTCGCAGGCGCCGAGGCCGACCGCGCGTTCGCCGTCGACGCGCAGCTCGAACGGGCTGGCGCTCCAGCGTGGCGAGTCCGGCACGGTGTCGAGGTGCACGTTGAACAGCAGCCGCGGCGCGCCGCGCACGGCGAGCAGGCTGACCGCGCCGGCGCCGTGGTCGGCCAGCGTGCAGTCGAAACCCGCGAGCTGCGCGCGCAGGTAGTCGAAGATGCCGCCGGTGCCGATCGCGCGCGGCGGATTGCGCGTGTCGCAGGCGACCAGCGCGCGCAGGTGTCGCAGCGTCGCATCCAGCAGTTCGCTCACGCGATCTTCCCCCGGTTCACCTCGGCCCACAGCGTCGAGCTCATGCCGTACAGGCGGATGAAGCCTTCGGCTTCGGCCACGCCCCAATCGGCGGACTGCGCGTAGGTGGCCCCCTTGGCGTTGAGGATGTGCGGCGAGCGCACCTCGACTGCGTCGACGCGTCCGCCCGCCGTTTCCAGCACCACCTCGCCGCCGACGCAGCGCTGGCTGGAAGCGAGGAACGCCTCCAGGTCGGCCTTCAACGGATCGTGGAAGAAGCCTTCGTAGACCAGCTCCACCCACTTGCGCGCCGCTTCCGGCTTGAAGCGGTTCTGCTGCTTGGAGAGCACCGCCTCCTCCAGCGCGCGGTGCGCGGCCAGCAGCGCGGCCAGGCCCGGCGCCTCGTAGACGATGCGGCCCTTGAGGCCGATGGTGGTGTCGCCGGTGTACAGGCCGCGGCCGACGCCGTAGCGCGCGAACGCCGCGTTGAGGCGCGCCAGCAGCGCGTGGCCCGGCATGCGCGCGCCGTCCAGCGCGACCGCCTCGCCGCGTTCGAAGACGAGCGTCGCACGCAGCGGTTCGGACGGCCATTCGGCGCGCGGCGCGCACCAGCCGCGCGCGCCCTCGCCCGGCGCCTGCCAACGGTCGACCTCGCCGCCGGACAGGGTCACGCCGAGCAGGTTCTCGTTGATCGTGTAGCGCTTCTGCCTGGCGCGCACGCCGAAGCCGCGCGCCTCCAGATAGGCCTGCTCGTAGGCGCGCGTCTGCGTGTGCTCCTTCTGGATCTCGCGGATCGGCGCGACGATGGCGTAGTCGCCCAGCGCCTTCACGGTCAGGTCGAAGCGCACCTGGTCGTTGCCCATGCCGGTGCAGCCGTGCGCGATCGCGCGCGTGCCGAGTTGGTCGGCGCGCTTCAGCGCCGCCTCGACGATCAGGTAGCGGTCGGACACCAGCAGCGGGTACTGGCCCTGGTAGCCTTCGCCGGCCCACACGAACGGTCTGACGAAGCCGCTCCAGAGCGCCGGGCCGCCGTCGACGGTGACGTGGCTGGCAACCCCCAGCTCCTTCGCGCGCGCCTCGATGTAGGCGCGCTCCTCCGCGTCGACGCCGCCGGTGTCGGCGAACACGGTGTGCACGGCATAGCCGCGTTCCCTCAGCCAGGGAATGCAGAAGCTGGTGTCGAGGCCGCCGGAGAAAGCAAGGACGATGTCGTTCTGTACCATGGGAGTCTTCCGTAGGGCGGGCGCCGGCCCGCCGTTTGCGTCGTTCGGTGGAGTGCCGGCTCAGCCGGCCAGCGCGGCCATGATCGCCTTCTGCACGTGCAGGCGGTTCTCCGCCTCGTCGATGGCGATGCAGGCGGGGGAATCCATCACTGCGTCGGTGGCCTTGACGTTGCGCCGCAGCGGCAGGCAGTGGCTGAACGCGGCGCCATCCGTGAGCGCCATCTTGGCCTCGTCGACGATGAAGTGCCGGTGCGCGTCGCGGATCGGTTTTTCCTGCTCCCAGCGCCCGAAGTACGGCAGCGCGCCCCAGCTCTTGGCGTAAACCGCGTGCGCGCCGCGGTAGGCGCTCTCGATGTCGTGGCTGACGGTGAGCGAACCGCCGTTCTCCGCGGCGTTCTCCCGCGCGAACGCCATGTAGCGTTCGTCCAGCGCGTATTCCGGCGTCGGGCACAGCAGGGTGACGTCCATGCCGTAACGGGTGGCGATCAGCAGCGCCGAGTTGGCCACCGCGGTGTTCAGCGGCCGCGGATGCCAGGTCCAGGTCAGCACGTATTTCTTCCCGCGCAGATCCGTCGTGCCGAAGTGCTCCTGCAGCGCCATCACGTGCGCCAGCTCCTGGCACGGGTGGGTGATCGTTTCCATGTTGATCACCGGCACGGTGGCGTACTTCGCGAAAGCGCGGATCACCTTGTCCTCGCGATCGACCGACCAGTCCCGGAACTTCGGGAACGCGCGCACGCCGATCAGGTCGACGTAGCGGCTGAGCACGCGCGCGACTTCGGTGACGTGCTCCTCGGCCTCGCCGTCCATCACCGCGCCGGTGTCGAACTCGATCGGCCAGGCGTCCTTGCCCGGCGACAGCACGATCGCCTTGCCGCCGAGCTGGTGCGCGCCCAGCTCGAAGCTGGTGCGCGTGCGCATCGAGCTGTTGAAGAACAGCAGCGCGATCGACCTGCCCTCGAGCTGGCGGCCAAGGCGCGCGCGCTTGAAGGCGGCGGCCTGCGCGAGCAGCGCGTCCAGCTCGGCGCGGCTCCAGTCCTGGGTGGTGAGGAAGTGGCGAGGGCTCATGGGCGATGCTCTTGGTGAATGGCCGGCCATGGACGGCCGGCTCGTTCCTTGCGCGCATGGAGGCGCGCGGGAAAAAACCAAACAAAAAACCCGGCGCAGGGCCGGGTTTTCGTCGGATTCGATGAAGAATGTGCGACAGCCTACCCGGCCGATACTGGGGGCAGCGGTCGACGCGCGCGCGAGGTCATGCCGGCGGCCATGCGGGCGCTGGTCAGGACGGGGACGTTGGCGTGGCGGTGGCTCATGGATGTCATGGCGCGGATCAGGCGGCCATCATGGCACGGATGTTTTTCTTGCCGCAACCGACGCTCGCAGGCGGCACCCGGAAATGCGACGGCGGCCGCATGGCCGCCGCCGCGGGTTCATGCCGGGACGCCGGTCACTCGGCCGGGGTGACGCTGACGCGCACGCGCAGGCGTTCGCCCGGATCGTAGTCCAGCCGCGACACGTAGGTTTCGCCGCGGAAGCGGTATTCGACGTCGTAGCCGACGACGCGGCGGTCGTCGCGCACGGCGCTGACGTCGCGGCAAACCGTCTGGTTGTCGGTATAGGTGCCGCCACGGCCGGCGCGGTTGCCGATCGCGCCGCCGATCACGGCGCCGCCGACCGTCGCGGCCTTGCGGCCGTCGCCCTTGCCGACGGTGTGGCCGAGCGCGCCGCCGACGATCGCGCCGATCACGGTGCCGGCCGTGCTGCCGCCGCTGTCCTGGCGCACCACCGGCTGGTCGTAGCATTCCTGGCGCGGCTGCTCGACGCGCACGCTCTCGTACACGGGATCGACGCGCAGCACGTCCGCCCATGCGTAATGGGCGTTGTCGTCCTGGCGGTAGTAGCCGGGCGACTGCGCCTGCGCCGCCGCGGCGACCAGCAGGAACAGAGCCGGCAACATCAGTTTGCGCATGGCGGCCTCCATCGGGGCGTTGCGGGGCACTCGCATGCCCTCTCTGGCCGATATTCCAGCAAAACCACGCTGAATCGGGGCTAAGGGCCGCCGCGCGCTGTTAAAATCGTCCGTCCGCCCGCATCTGGAACGGGTGGGTCCCTACCCGCACGCAGGCCCAGGCATGCAGATCAGGCTCTACAACACCCTCAGCCGCCAGCTCGAACCGTTCGTCCCGCTCGACCCCGAACGGGTGACGATGTACGTGTGCGGACCGACCGTCTACAACTACGTGCACATCGGCAACGCGCGGCCGCCGGTGGTGTTCGGCCTGCTGGCGCGGCTGCTGCGCCGGCACTATCCGCACGTGCTGTACGCCCGCAACGTCACCGACGTCGACGACAAGATCAACGCCGCCGCGCACGCCGCCGGCCTGCCGATCGCGGCCATCGCAGAACGCTACGCCGCCGCCTACCGCGAGGACATGGCCAGGCTCGGCGTCGATCCGCCGGACCTCGAGCCGCACGCCACCGCGCACATCCCGCAGATCATCGCCATGTGCGAGCGCCTGATCGCCGACGGCCACGCCTACGTCGCCGACGGCCACGTGCTGTTCGACGTCGGCAGCTATCCGGAATACGGCCGGCTGTCGCGGCGCTCGACCGAGGACATGATCGCCGGCGCGCGCGTCGAGGTGGCGCCGTACAAGAAAAGCCCCGGCGATTTCGTGCTGTGGAAGCCGTCCACGCCCGACCTGCCGGGCTGGGACAGCCCGTGGGGCCGCGGCCGCCCGGGCTGGCACATCGAATGCTCGGCGATGTCCGAGGCGCACCTCGGCGAGACCATCGACATCCACGCCGGCGGCAACGACCTGATGTTCCCGCACCACGAGAACGAGATCGCGCAGAGCACCTGCGCGCACGGCGGCAAGCCGTTCGCGCGCTACTGGCTGCACAACGGCATGCTCACCTTCGACGGCAGGAAGATGTCGAAGTCGCTGGGCAACGTGCTGGTCCTGCACGAGCTGCTGCAGCGGCACCCCGCCGAGGCGCTGCGCTTCCTGCTGCTGAAGGCGCACTACCGGCAGCCGCTGGACTGGTCGGACGCGGCGCTGACCCAGGCGCTGCGTACGCTGGACGGCTGGTACGGCGTGCTGCGCGACCTCGCCCACGTCGCCACGACCGCCGCCGACCGCGAGGTGCCTGCGGCGCTGGAAGCCGCGCTGTGCGACGACCTCAACACGCCCGAGGCGTTCGCCGTGCTGGCGAAGCTCGCCGAGGACGCGCGCCAGGCGGCCACGCCCGCCGCGCAGCGCCGCGCCAAGGGCGCGCTGCTCGGCGGCGGCGCGCTGCTCGGCCTGCTGCAGCAGGATCCCGAGGTCTGGTTCAAGCAGGCCGCGCCCGGCGCCGCGGTCGACGCCGCCGCGGTGGAATCGCTGCTGGAGCAGCGCCGCGCCGCGCGCGCATCGCGCGACTGGACGCGCGCCGACGCGATCCGCGACGAACTGGCCGCGATGGGCGTCGCCATCGAGGACGGCCCGCAAGGCACCCGCTGGAGAATGGCAAACGCATGAACACCGAAGCCACCGCGCTCGAGGCCGAGCGGGCCATCGTCGATGAGTTCGCCTACTTCGGCGACTGGACCGAGCGCTACCAGTACCTGATCGATCTCGGCCGCAAGCTGCCGCCGCTGCCGGCGGAGCTGATGACCGAGGCATACAAGGTGCACGGCTGCCAGTCGCAGGTGTGGGTGGTCGCCGAGGGCGACGCGCAGCGGATCGAATTTCGCGCGGCCAGCGACTCGGCGATCGTGTCCGGCCTGATCGCGCTGCTGCTGCGCGTCTATTCCGGACGCTCCGCCGCGGAAATCCTCGCCACCGACCCCGGGTTCGTGCAGGAGATCGGGCTGGCCAAGCACCTTTCGCCGACGCGCTCGAACGGCCTGGCCGCGATGCTGAAGACCGTGCGCGCACACGCCGAACGCGCGCTGGCGGCCGCTTGAACGCCGGTTGCGCGTCGCCGCATCCGGCCGGCGCGGCATCCCGGGCGCGCGCGGCGGATCCACCGCTGCACGGCTTGATCCACCCTTCCAGGTAGCGCCCGGCGAAGGCGACGGGAAACAACTGCGGGCGCCTGCGTGCAGGCGCCCCATCGCAACCGCCTGCGGCATCGCCTCCGACGCGGCCGGAAGGCAAGACGTCGAGGCCCCGCGTTGCGGGGCCCCGGACGCACATCGCGCTTGGAAGCGGGATCAGTCGCCCATCTGCTTGCGCAGATGCTCGCGGCGCTCCTGAGCGTCGAGGCTCAAGGTGGCGATCGGGCGCGCTTCCAGGCGCTCCACGCCGATTTCCTCGTCGGTTTCCTCGCAGAAGCCGTAGCGGCCTTCCTCGATGCGCCGCAGCGCCTTGTCGATCTTGGCGATCAGCTTGCGGTAGCGGTCGCGGGTGCGCAGCTCCAGCGAGTTCTCGGTTTCGCGGGTGGCGCGCTCGGCATCGTCGCCGACGTCGCGCACTTCCTCGCGCAGGTTCTCCATGGTCTGCCGCGATTCCTCGACCAACTGGTCGCGCCAGTCGCGCAGCTTGTTGCGGAAGTAGGCGAGCTGCGCGGGATTCATGTACTCCTCGTCCGGCGAGGGGCGGTATCCCTTGGGCAGTTCGATGTTGACCGTGGCCGGCAGCGCGTAGCGGCCGTCCTCACGGGTGACGCCAGGTTCGTTGTTGGGGGCGACGATCGCCACCCGCGGTTTGGCTAGGGCGTTCTCGGACTTCACGGGCTTCTTGATCTGGGGAGATACGGTCTCGATCGGACGTGCCTTGGCGACGACGGCGCCGGCACGCGTTGCTGCCGCCTCCTTGCGTGCGGGTCGGGCTGCCGGCACGGGCTTCGCCGGACGCTTCGCCGCCGGCTTCGAAACCCGCTTCGCAACCGGCTTCGCCGCGACGCGCGGCGCGGACCCGGCCGCCTTCACCGGTTTCTTCTTCGCCGCCGCCACGACCTTTTTTGCCGCCGGACGGGCCGCCTTCAGCGGCTTCTTCGCGGCCGGCTTGGCCTTCGTGGCCGCCGGCTTGACCGCCTTGGCCGCCTTCCTCGGCACCGACCTGGGCTTGGCCGCCGGTTTCGCCGGTTTCCTCGCCGCCGGCCTGACCGGCTTCTTCGCGGCCTTGGCCGGACGCGCAGCAGGCTTCGCCTTTTTCGCGACCTTGGACACGACGCGGGTTTTGGTCTTCGCGGCCTTGCTCGATGCGGTGTTGTGCTTTGACTTCGCCATTTCCCTACACCATTGTGGCTCGGCGGCGGGGTGTTATAGCCTAGAACCTTGGCACCAGCAACCGCCTTGCAAACCCGCGTCGCATCTGGGCTGGCGAAGGCTTACGGCGCGCCCGTGACGCGACTCATCCTGTTCCTGATCGCCTGCTACAAACGCCTGCTCAGCCCGCTGCTGGGCGCGAACTGCCGGTTCCATCCGAGCTGTTCGAGCTACGCACGGGTCGCGGTCGCGCGCTTCGGCCCGCTGCGCGGGTCGATCCTCGCGACATGGCGCATCCTGCGCTGCCAGCCGCTGTGCACGGGCGGTCTCGATCCCGTGCCCGAACGCTTCACTTTGGCGCGCTGCCGCGCGCACGGAGACAACACACATGCATGATGCCTGGCTGATCACCAACGCGGAGCTGGTCAACGAAGGCCGCCGCTTCCACGCCGATTTGCGCGTGCGCGGCGGCCGCATCGAGGCGATCGCGCCGACGCTGGCGGCGCGCGCCGACGAGCGCGTCTACGACGCCGCCGGCCTGTGGCTGCTGCCGGGCATGATCGACGACCAGGTGCACTTCCGCGAGCCGGGGCTGACCCACAAGGCCGACATCGCGCACGAATCGCGCGCCTGCGTCGCCGGCGGCATCACCAGCTACATGGAGATGCCGAACACCCGGCCGCCGGCGACCAACCGCGAGGCGCTGGAGGCGAAGTACGCGCGCGCCGCGGAAGTCTCCGTCGCCAACTACGGCTTCTACCTCGGCGCCACCAACGACAACCTCGACGACATCCGCACGCTCGATCCGAAGGCCGCGCCCGGCATCAAGGTGTTCATGGGTTCGTCCACCGGCAACATGCTGGTGGACAATCCGCAAACGCTGGACGGCATCTTCCGCGAGGCGCCGACGCCGATCATCACGCACTGCGAAGACACCCCCATGATCGACGCCAACCTCGCCCGCACGCGCGAGCGTTTCGGCGACGCCATTCCCGTCGAGCAGCATCCGCTGATCCGCTCGCGCGAGGCCTGCATCAAGTCCACGCGGCTGGCGATCGAGCTGGCGCGCCGCCACGGCACGCGCCTGCACGTGCTGCACATCTCCACCGCCGACGAGCTGGCGCTGTTCGAGCCCGGCCCGGTCGCCGGCAAGCGCATCACCGCCGAGACCTGCGTGCACTTCCTGCATTTCTGCGACGCCGACTACGCGCGCCTCGGCCACCGCATCAAGTGCAATCCGGCGATCAAGACCGCGGCCGACCGCGAGGCGATTACGCGCGCGCTGGCCGAGGGCCGCATCGACGTGCTCGCCACCGACCACGCCCCGCACCTCGCCAGCGAGAAGGCCGAGCCGTACGTGCGCGCGCCGTCCGGGTTGCCGCTGGTGCAGTACGCGCTGCAGTGCGCGCTGGAGCGCGTGTTCGACGGCAAGCTGACGCTGGAGCGCGTGGTCGAGGCGGTCACGCACGCGCCGGCGACGCTGTTCAACGTGCGCGATCGCGGCTACCTGCGCGAAGGCTACGCGGCCGACCTCACGCTGGTGGACCCGCAGCGCCCGCACACGGTCAGCGCCGCCGAGGTGCTGTCGAAGTGCGGCTGGTCGCCGTTCGAGGGCGAGACCTTCCGCAGCTCGATCGCCGCCACCTTCGTCAACGGCCGCCTGGCCTGGGACGGCCAGCGGGTCGACGACGACGTGCGCGGCGAACGGCTCGCCTTCGCGCGCTGAGCGCACTGCGGCCGGCGGCGCGTTCCGTCCGCCGCCACGAAAAACGCGCGGCCAGGCCGCGCGTTTTTCGTTGCCGCACGCAGGACCGATCAGCGCGCGCGCAGCGGCGCCAGCGCGTGATCGGCCGGCCCATAGCCACCTTCCACGCCCTTGGTGGCGATCGCCACCGCGTTGTGCGGGTGCAGGCTTTCGTAATGCGAGGCGCGCAGCCAGAAATCGGCGATGCGCTCGTCGGCGTCCAGCGCCTGCTGCATGCGCCGCGCGGCGTCCTCGCAGAACATCAGGTTGGTGCCGTTGAGCAGGGCGAAGCGCTGCTCGTCGACGCGCTTGACCGCGGTCTGCACCGGCGTCTGCAGCGCGTCCTCGATGCGGTCGATCAGGTCGATCAGCGGGAAGTCGAAGCCCGGGTTGAGGCGTACGCGCACCTCGGCCGCGCTGCGCTGACTGTGCGGCGTGGCGCGCATGCCCCGCTCGCTGCCGAGCCAGGCCAGCACGGCGTCGCGGTCGAGCGCACCGTCGGCGGGGAAGTCCTGCGCGAAGCCCTCCTGGACCAACTGCCGCGCCAGCGCCGCCGAGGCCGGGCAGGTGGAGGAGTACAGCACCTCGGTGGCCAGCTCGACGCCGAACTGGCCGCGCTCCATGCCCGCCGTGATCGTCACCGGATAGGATTTCCAGCCACGGTTGTCGCTGACCAGTGCCGGCCGCCGCACCAGGTGCTCGAACGCCACGCGCACCATCGCGCGGTCGGACAGGTCGGCGTGCGAATCGAGGAAGCCGCGCAGCAGTCGGCGCAGCGAGCTCGGCGTCAGCGGCTCGGCGGCGAGCGCCTGGTCCACGTGCAGGTACAGGCGCGACATGTGGATGCCGCGCGCCTCCGGCCTGCCCAGGTTGACGTAGGCGGCGACACGCGCGCTGGACTGCACGGTGCCGCCGTCGGCGGCGGCCAGGCGCACCGGCACCTCGATCTCGTCCATGCCGACCCAGTCGAGCCGCCCGGCCACGTGGGGCGTGGCTTCGACGGCGACGTCGGGCATCTCGCGCACGGTGTTGTCGTCGGTCGGCATGGCAGGTTCCCGCATGGATGGGCGGGCCGCGGCCCGCCTGAAAGGTCAACGATACGCCAACTGGGGCCGGATGCAGGCCGCGTCAATGGTTCCCGTGGGCGAACGACGCGTTCCTTCTCAGCGCGCCGCCCGCCAGA